>CANKGI010000022.1 GCA_947481365.1 Bacteroidota bacterium
CCAATTTTTATTTGATGACCCAGCTTGGAATAACCAACTGGCTTGCGTTTGGCATTTGGCTGATGATAGGTTTATGTGTGTATTTTTTATACGGACATCAACACAGTAAACTTGCAGGTAAACATCAAAAGTCAATTTAACCGAACATTAATATTCATTCTCTAATAAAACATATTAAGTTGCATTTGAAATTTGCATTTTCAATTAAACGTTCAATGAAATTCAGAATACTTCTTTTATTTTTTCTTTTCAGTTTGCAAATTTTTGCACAGCAAAAAAAACATACCATCAGTGGAAGAATTATCGATTTAAAAAATGGTGAAGATTTAATTGGTGCTGTGGTTTATGTTGATGAATTAAAAACAGGTACTACTACAAATGCTTATGGATATTACTCGCTTAGCATTCCTTCAGGAAATTATACCATTTCGGTTTCGTATATGGGTTATGAAACGCAAAAGAAAGCAGTTGCCCTTTTCTCCAATCAAGTAATCAAAATAGAACTTTCTGAAACGAAAAAACAATTGGAAGAAGTGATAGTTTCTAGCGACAGACCATCTTCAAAAAATATTACCGAGAATAAGATGAGTGTGATTAAGATTGAAATGAAAGAGGTGAAAAGAATTCCCATTCTTTTAGGAGAACTTGATATCATAAAAGTTATTCAAATGTTGCCGGGAGTTCAGCAAGCCGGTGAAGGCAACACACTTTACACGGTGAGAGGAGGAAATGTTGACGAGAATTTAATTTTACTTGATGAAGCTACCGTTTATAATCCTTCGCATGTTGCAGGATTTTTTTCTACTTTTAATGGTGATGCAATAAAAGATTTTGAATTATACAAAGGTGGTATTCCTGCAAATTATGGTGGCCGACTTTCCTCAGTACTCGATGTGAGAATGAAAGATGGTGACATGAAAAATTACGATGTGTATGGTGGTGTTGGAGTCTTATCATCACGACTCACATTTGAAGGTCCGATTGAAAAAAATAAAAGTTCTTTCTTCATTTCTGGAAGAAGAAGTTATTACGATATGTTCTTTCCATTATTCCCTCAAGCTAATGGAGCATCAGCCTATTTTTACGATTTAAATGTGAAGCTCAATTATCAGGTTTCGCAAAAAGACAGAATTTTTCTTTCGGGATATTTCGGTCACGACTTACTTGGTTATTCAAATAATTCAACTGGGCTTGGTGTTGATTTTGGAAACAAAACAGCAACTGTGAGGTGGAATCATCTTTTTAGTTCAAAATTATTTTCGAATACGAGTATTATTTACAGTCGTTATGATTACAGTTACGACATCGATCGCTCATCAACTTTAAATTGGGCACGACAAAATTATATAAGTGATTTGGGAGGGAAAATTGATTTCACTTATTATCTCAGTCCGAAAAGCACAATTAAATTTGGTCTATCAGAATCATATCATTCATTTGAACCCGGCAAACGCGTTCCGATTACAAACGAATCGGTTGTTACAACACTTGCTTTGCCTGTAAAAAATGCTTTCGAACAAGGATATTATGCTAGTCATAATTTAAAAATTACCAGCCGTCTTGGTGTTGAATATGGTATGCGACTTTCGGTGTTTTCAAATGTTGGTGGAAGAGCATTTATTTATCAAAACAATCAACCATTATTTTACGACAATGGAAGATTGGTACCCGGAATTATTTCTGACACAGTCAATCATTCGGCAAATAGTTTTTACAACACCAATTTTGGCTTTGAACCTCGTTTAAATTTAATTTATGTGATTGACGAAAAGAGTTCGGTAAAACTTTCGTACAACCGCATTTACCAATACACCACGTTAATTCAAAATATTTTGGCAAGCACCGGTCAGGAGTTCTGGACGCCTTCTGATAATTACATCAAACCACAAATTGCCGACCAAGTTGCAGTGGGATATTTCAGAAATTTTTTAGACAATAAAATTGAAACATCTGTTGAAGTGTATTACAAAAAAATGCAAAACACTCCCGAGCTGATTGATAATGCAAAAGTTGATTTGAACGAAGCCATCGAGTCGCAAGTAGCCATGGGACAAGGAAGAGCGTATGGCGTAGAATTTTTTATCAGAAAACAATTTGGCAAAACAACAGGATGGATTGGATACACACTTTCAAAATCGGAGCGACAAGTTGAGGGCGTAAACAACAACAATTGGTATCCTTTTCGTTTTGACAGAACACATTATCTCACCATTGTTGCATCACATCAAATTAGTAAACGTGTTTCGGTATCGGCAAATTTTATTTACGGAACCGGAGAGGCATTTACAGTTGCCGAACAGCGCTATCAGTTGTTTGATCCACATCAACCTCATGTAACATACTATTCCGATCGTAATGCTTCACGATTCCCTGCTTATAACCGAATGGATGTATCGCTTACCTTAAAAAGAAAAGAGATTCCGGGTAGGGTTTATAAAAATCATAGTGAATTAATTTTTGCTATTTACAATGTTTACGGATACAAAAATGCTTACACCATCTCCTTTCAAAATCAAGATTTGGGTGGCGGTGTTCAGGGACCTCCGGCAGCATACATGACTTACTTGTTTACCTATGTTCCATCAATAACTTATAACTTTAAATTTTGAACGATATGAAAAATAGATTGGTTTTATTAATCATGATTTTTATATCGATGATATTATTTTCATGTCAGCAAATTATTTCTGTTGACATTCCCGATAGCACTCCTAAACTTGTTGTGCAAGGAGAAATTTTAACCGACAAAGACAGCTCTTATGTTTATCTCACAAAATCTGTTTCCTATTATTCTAACGATGTTTATCCAACTGTTAATAATGCTGTAGTTACTGTTTCATACAACGGAAAAAATGTTTTGTTTAAACCGGTTGGCAATGGCGTTTATAAACCCGACAGTGGTTTTGTTCCACCAATAAATACACAATACAGTTTAAATATTAATTACGATGGAAACACCTACACTTCAACTACATTTTTAGATCAGCTATTTAATATTGATTATGTCGATTCGGTTTACACAGTTCAAACTGGTGGAGGTGGTCCTGGTAGTGGAGGTCCTGGTGGAGGTGGTCCTGGAGGAGGAAAACCCCGCTCGGGTTCATCGGTAAGGTTGTGGTGGACAGATACACGTATGCCCGGCAAGTACACATATATCAGATTTCGTCACACACAACTTGAACAACAACAGGATTCGTTTTTACGCAATATTGTTTTGCTCGACAATTCGCAAACCAATTTAAATTCTCAAATTTCATTTCAATTGCCACGCAGATATCAACCTGGTGATTCGGTTTTCGTAATTCTGAAATCGTGCGATTACAACATGTATTATTTTTTTCAAGCATACCGTGCTCAAACATCCAGCCCGCCTGGTCCGTTTCAAACACCACCGGCAAACTTACCAACAAATGTTCGTGGTGGAGCGATTGGATATTTTGTGGCAAGTGATATTCGGAAACTATAGAAAGTGCTATAGACAAAGTGTTTTGTTGAACAATCGTTAAACAAAATTTCACCGATTAATCAACACATCTTATCGAATTGTGTTTTTGATATCGCATTCATAGATTATTTTGCGCCCGCAAAAAATATGATATGAACTTTAAAATCCACATTTTAATTATTCTTCTTTTTGGAACATCTGTTGTTTTTGCTCAGCAAAAGCGCGAAGGTAAACACACCCTAAGCGGAAACATCAAAGATGCTAAAACCGGTGAGGATTTAATTGGCGCTTCTATATATGTTGAAGAACTTAAAACAGGCACAATTACTAATACCTACGGGTTCTATTCTTTAAGTCTACCCAAAGGAAATTATTCAATAATTTTTTCGTATACCGGTTATGGTTTAGTAAAAAAACAAATTGATTTTTCGGAAGATCATAAGCTCAATATTGAACTCGCTGAAATAAAAAGAGAACTCAAAGAAGTTGAAGTAAATGCTGATAAACCCGACAACAAAAATGTTTCACAAACTAAAATGAGTGTTATCAAACTCGATATTAAAGAAGTGAAGAAAATTCCGATTTTGCTTGGTGAGGTGGATATTGTAAAAGCCATTCAATTATTACCCGGTATTCAGGCTGCCGGTGATGGCAATACATTATACACCGTTCGTGGTGGTAACATCGATCATAATTTGGTTTTGCTAGATGAAGCTGTTGTGTATAATCCTTCGCATGTTGTTGGATTTTTTTCGGTGTTTAACGGTGATGCCATAAAAGATTTTGAAATATACAAAGGTGGTATTCCTGCTGAGTATGGTGGACGATTGGCATCTGTGCTCGATGTACATTTGAAAGAAGGAAACTCAAAAGAATATACGGCAAATGGTGGTATCGGTATTTTATCATCACGATTTACTTTTGAAGGACCGATTGAAAAAAATAAAAGTTCGTTTATTGTTTCTGCTCGCAGAAGTTACTACGATTTGTTCTTTCCATTTAGCAAAGATTTAAAAGATGTAACAACCTATTTTGGCGATTTAAACATCAAAACAAATTTTAAACTTGGCGAAAAAGACAAACTTTACATTTCGGGATATATGGGTCGCGATAAAATTGGGTTGAGCTCATTGCTTGGTTTTGGCTGGGGAAACTACACAGCTACTGCAAGATGGAATCATATGTTTAGCAGCAAATTGTTTTCGAACACAAGTTTTGTGTTTACAAACTACGACTACAATTTTGATTTGAACATTGCAAAAAATTTAAACTTCACACGCACAAATCAAATTACCGATTACACACTTAAAACCGATTTGAATTATTTCTTTTCGCCAAAAAGTAATTTAAAATTTGGCGGCTCGGCAACTTATCATATTCTCGATCCGGGTAAAATAAAACCAATAACCAGCGAGTCGGCAATTACGCCCGATGCATTGCCAACTAAATATGCACTTGATTATGCTGCATACGTAAATCATAAATACAATTTCAGTAGTCGTTTATCGGCAGAGTATGGTATGCGCGTTTCCATTTTTCAAAACATAGGTTCGTCAACTGTTAATCAATACCAAAACGGAACACCAAATTATCTCGATAAAAATTATGGCTTAAATGGCGAAATATTAATTTCAAATATTATTGGCTCATCTTATTACAATTCAGGCTCAATTTATAATACAAATTATGGTTTAGAACCTCGGCTAAATATTACTTATTTGGTAAGTGATGAGAGCTCGGTTAAAGTATCGTATAACCGAACATTTCAATATTTACATTTGATACAAACTACCGCAGCCAGCACAGGACAAGAGTTTTGGACACCAACCGACACTTACATCAAACCACAAATGGCCGATCAAGTTGCATTGGGATACTTTAGAAATTTTATGGAAAACGCAATCGAATTTTCGGTTGAAGGATACTATAAATGGATGACAAATACTGTTGAAATAAAAGATGGTGCCGACTTACAATTTAACAATCATATTGAAACAGAAATAGTAGAAGGAAAAGGGCGCTCGTATGGTTTAGAATTTTTTGTCAGAAAACAACGTGGCAAAACTACAGGATGGTTAAGCTATACCATTTCAAAATCGGAACGACAAGCCGAAGGTGTAAATAATGGCGATTGGTATGCATACCGATTCGATAGAACACATTATTTAACTTTTGTGGTTTCACATGAGTTATCAAAACGTGTAAATGTTTCGGCAAACTTTATTTATGCAACAGGCGATTCGTACACACCTGCAATTGGTTCGTATGTGGTAAATGGTTTACAAGTTCCACTTTATGGCGACAGAAATAGTGCACGTGTTCCAAATTATAATCGTTTAGATTTATCAGTAACATTATTACAAAAGAAAACAGAGGCAAAACCACTTTGGCTTTTCGAGAAAAGAAAGTTTGAAGGCAGTTGGGTGTTCTCGGTTTTCAATTTGTATAATCAGCACAACCCGTATACCATTAATTTCAAAACAAATCCTGATACTGGAGCTAACGAAGCTGTAAAAACATATTTATTTGGTATTGTACCATCGGTTACTTATAACTTTAAATTCTAATATCGCTATGAAAAATATAATTCTATATTCACTTTTTGCATTCATCATTTTTGCATCTTCGTGTACCGAAGTTATTCAGGTTGATATTCCTGCATCGGCAGATAGATTAGTTGTTGAAGGATATGTATCGACAGAAAAAGACAGCTCGTATGTGCAACTTTCAAAAACTGTTTCATACTTTTCAACGTCTGTTAATCCGTTTGTAAATAATGCCTTTGTTAAGGTAAACAACGACACATTTTTTTACACCACAAACGGAATATATCGTCCGCATGCCGGATACACAGGAATTGTAAACACACCCTATTATTTAACTGTAAATTATTCGGGAAAAACATATTCATCACTATCAATACTTAATCCATTAATTAAAATCGACTCAACTTTTAAATTCATTTATCACGAAAAAGAATTGATTGCCGAAGCTGGTTATAGTGTAAGTTTTAACTTCATGTTTCACGATGCCAATCAGTACACTTATTTCCGCGATGGTTTTAATAGTCCGAAATCATTGTGGCGCGATTCGTTATACAGCCAGTTGGTAACTTTTGATAGCAAGAGTACAAAATACAACGAGTTAATTCCGTTTGATGTTCCGCTGTTGCGATTAAATGCTAACGATACCGTATTGTTGATGTTTCGTTCGTGCGATTTAAATGCGTTTAATTATTACAATGCTTTATCTGATATGAGCAGAGGAGGTTCGCCATTCTCTAACCCTCCGGCAAATTTACCTACAAACATTACAGGTGGTGCTGTTGGATTATTTGCCGCACAAGAGGTAAGGCATTTTAGAATTAGAATTGCTCCGTAGAAATTCTTTACAACATAGATGATTACTTACTTAAATGTAACAGATTTTCTTTTGTATTGACCGTTTTCAAAAAAATATAACCGTTCATCTCCCATTTGTATATTATCAACACCGGTAATATCTACAAGAAACTTATTTATATATTTTTGGGTGAATTCTGTTTGATAATATTTTGTATCAACTCCATAAACGCAAAGGTTGTTAGCTAAAATCTGGTTATAAAAACTGCAATCGTAAAATTCTAAAACAATATAAAGCGTTATAAAATTCGCCTCACATTGGGTTTTAATAAATTGCAAAGAAGGGCAGAATTTGCTTTTACAGGTTGGAGACCAAATATACACAAGTGCTTTATTACTTCTTTTAATTATTACACTTAATTGATTACCATTAACAACATTTACAGAACCATTTCTAGGATGCGATTTTGTTTGATTGAAAGAATCATTTATTAAATTCCTACATTCCTTTTTTGTTTTATCGTAATTACTTGTTAAACCTTTTAAGTTACCCTTAATTAGAATTAGTTTACAACTTTGAATGAAACAGAAAGAAATAATAATTGAAAATAAAAATGTCTTTTTGAGCATAAAAAGAAATATACCATTCTTAACAGGTTGATTAAAAAATTTCAACTAATTAAAAATAACTACTTCATCAACCTGAAGGTTCCCTTTAAATTTTGATTTTGCGAACGGTCTTTTGATGTACAGTGAACGATATACAAGTATTCTCCATCAATTGCTTGGTTGCCATCCCAACCTTCTTGTAGGGCTTTTCCTGTATTAAATATTTGTTCACCCCAGCGATTATAGATTTGAAGTGTAGCCTCACTTGCATGTAATGCTGTAATTCTAAAAATATCATTCACTCCATCATTGTTTGGAGTAAAGGCATTTGGTACCCACACACGGAGTTTACATTCTTCGTCAATTAATGTGGTATCGCGGTTTATGCAACCGTTTTTATCAGTTACTTCTACGGCATATAAGCGGGCTTCTTTTGCAAATATGGATGGTGTGGTTTCACTTGTTGGGTACCATCGGTAACTTGCATAACCAACAGGTGCGCTTAATAATATTGCATTCAATTCATCAAAACATACAATGGTATCTTTTGTCAAAATAATAAATGGCAATGGTTGCAGGGTTACGTTTACACTATCGCTTGTATTACATAAACCATTGCTTGCAATTACTTTGTATTTGCCCGGTTGTGTAATAGTAATTGCTGATGTTGGAACTCCCGTGTTCCATAAATAAGTTTTATAGGTTGTATCAAATACATCTAACAGAATTTTATTGCCTTCGCATAAGTTAGTATCGGTAACAAGTTTGAGTGAAGACATTTTGTAAAAAGAAACATGCACCGAATCGTTTGTGGTGCAATAACCATTTGATGCAGTTACATAGTAATAACCGCTATCGTGTATTGTTATCTGTGCTGTGGTATCATTTGTGTTCCACAAGTATTTTGTATAGTTGCTGTTGGCAACGTTAATTATAAAGTTATTTTGCTTACAAATATTGGTATCACGCAAATTAAGTTTTGGCAAATTAAATATTTGAACATTAATGGTATCAGCATTTGTGCAAACACCATTGCTTGCTGTTACATAATACTTCCCTGCTTTGTTAACTTTTATATATGAGGTTGTATCAAGCGTATTCCATTTGTATTTGTTGTATGCTGTTGTTTGCGCATCAAGCAAAAATGTATCGGCTTTGCAAAACACTGTATCGTTTGGTAAAAGTAGGGGTGCTTTTAGTTGAGCGCTTACAACAAACGAATCAATTTTTGTACACGTGCTATCGGATGAAGTAATAACATAGTATAAACCTGCATTGTTAACTTGTATTTGCAATGATGTATCGCCTGAGTTCCATAAATATTTGTTACCCGATTTTACGTTTGAAGATTGAATAATTGTATTTATTCCTTTGCAAATTGTTATATTGGTTGAGGGGTTTATCACAAGTGTATTATACAATAAATGTACACTATCAATTAATACACTATCGGTTTGGTTTATATAACAAACATACCAGCCTGTATCGGTAACATTGATACTTTTTGTTGTATCGCCAATACTCCAATCGTAAGTTTTGCCTGTAAAATGAGGTGTTAGTTTTGCAACATCGCCTTTGCACGTATAAACATTGCGTGTGCCCAAGTTATATGCAGGAAACAGCGTAACATTATTAAAACGTATTGAAGATGCTGTGGTTGTATCATAGTCTCCCATTAAGGTTAAATACTTTGCCGTATCGGTTGCTATAAAGGTCCGAACTCTTTTCATTGTTTCATCTAATGGTGCAAAGCATACAGTTTGACGGATTAGAGGCATTACCGAAACTACATTGCTACCAAACAGTGTATCTGTGCTAGAAATTCCTATGTTTAACCCGCTGTTGTGAAATAGCGAAGGTATATATTCTCCACATTGTGAAGAGTATGTACTATAACAAGTATAGAGCTTTAGCACATATAACTTTTTTACTTCCAATTTTTGGGCTAATTCGAACGAAACTCCACCCATACTAACTTTTGAATAATATCCCAGGCAATACCTTGGGTCGGTTGTTGGAACATAAATATTGGGATGTTTTTGTATTATAAAGGAATAAACTGAATCGCCATAAATAATTGGATTATTATAGTTCATCAATTGAAGCCCAAAATGATTAGAATATGGGGTTGCATAACCAAGGTTACCATTTGGGTATCTTACGACAATTGTATCTTTATATCCATATATAAAGGTTTTTATATGTGAGCCTGAATTTGTTGAATTAAAATCGCCATCTTGCAGGAGAACTGAACATCCACCACTAACACCGTTTGTTACTTGTATTACCAATCCATTAAAATTTGGTTTTAACACAAGCTGCTGTGCTTTTGTTTGGTGTACAAACAAGAGTACAAATAAAAGAGAAGCTATTATTTTAAATTTCTTTACCACTTAGAGAAGTTAAAAAATTAAGTAAATTTAATAAAAACGGAGCAGATTACAAAACCTGCCCCGTGAGTTTATCAATCTATTCTATCATTTAACAATTACCTGTTGGGTAACTTTTGCATCGTTTGTTTTAACACTTAAAGTGTATGCACCAGAGGCAACACCATCAAGTTTAAAATTATGCTTATTTTCGCCCTTAAGCATTTGTATAGTTTGTTTATACACCACTTTGCCGGCAACATCAATTATCTCAACATCGGCTTTTTGAACTGAAGCCGAATTAAACATGAGCGAAATTTCGCCAACTGTTGGGTTTGGAAAAACAATTAAGTTCTGTACTGAACTTGTTTGCTCTGCAATGCCTGTTGCACGTTTAAAAAATGAAGGTACAACTACCACCACATTCGATTTAGTGTTGGTACCCGTAAGATCAATTGTGCCATTTGCGGCTGCGGTACCTTTGCGCGCTCTGGTTCTTGTACCAACATAGTTACCCCCACTCCAATATCCCGGAGCACCATTGCCACCATTGCCGCTTCCGGGTCCGTAATTATTATTGCAACTATTAAAATATATACGTTTGCCGTTGTTTGGCGTTCCATTTTGCAATTCGAAATAGGGTAAATTTCCCTGAAAAGTAAAAGAGGCAAATATTAAACTCGTAGAGGTATTTGTCCACCATACCGTAGCCTGATTTGATGTGCCGCAATTGCCATTGTCACTTCCTGCAACGTTTCCCAAAAAAGCATTAAGATCATAGTCAAATGAAGAAAACACAAGCCAAGCTTTTGCAGGATCGGCAACAGTAACCGATTGTACAACAGCACCGCTTTGGTACAGTGTTAATGTTCCGGTTGCTTTGTCGTATATCACATAATCGGTTGCTGAACTTGACACAATTGAAAATGTTATTGTTGTTGTGGGTACGAGCGGAGTTGCGTATTGACAAAGTTTTAAGAAACAAAAAATTTCCTGAGGGTTGCAAGGTACTGAAGTGTAGGTAGTGCAACTAGAGCCATCACAAGGGTTTGTAATATTTATAGATGTTGGTGTAAAATTATTAGTACCAAAACCATTATAACCACCTAAGCCGCCATCTCCACCATCAACATTAAAATTTGAATTCATAATACCAATGCTACTATTAGCTGCAATCCATATAGTACCAGGATGTCCGCCATCACCGCCATCACCTCCATCACCTCCAATACCATTATCGCCCCAGCCACCGTATTGTCCATTCCAGGATGTGATGCTTGGGCAACTCGTACAATAATTTCCACCAATACCACCGGCACCACCAACGCCTCCATCACCACCATCTTCGCCATAGGTTCCATCAGCACCATACGCAAAAAACACAGAATCGGGTGTATAAACATTAATGGTATTTGCCTTAATGTATATACCGCCTCCTGCATTACCACCAATACCTGATGCTCCGCCACTTCCGCCATCATTACCCAGTGAACCTGATGTATTAGGAGGATTACAGCCTGTGGCTGCGCCATCTCCTCCGTGTCCACCTCCACCAGCATTGTATAAACCAGAACCGTAACCGGATGTGTAATAACCAGGCGTACCAATAATAAACGACTGATTAAGGTTTGGAGTACCGTAAATAATTCCAGTACCCGTGTCAGCAGCACCCTTTAAAACAGGAGGTGTCGCTGTGTCTCCACTAGTAGCCGCTCCTGTTAATGTAACCGTACCGGCACTTCCTGCACAGCCAAACTGGGTAACACCACTCCTCGAAGCATTATTATTTGCTGAATTTTTTAATTCTCCTGCATTTGAACCTCTAAAAAGCACAGGGCTTTCTATTGCTTTATAACCACTTGCTGCTGCAGTAAACACTCCACCGTTTATTGTCAGCGTTGTATCTACAGCCATACAAAGAATACCGCCTGTTCCATCATTGTCGTCCCAAGGATGACAGGCTACCACTCCATCAGTTATGGTAAAATTACCATAGTTATTGATTTTTATAACCTGAAGTCTCTCGGTTGATAAATATGTAACTGTGTTGTAACCAGGATAAACTCCAGTAGGCATATCAACTGGGTTTAATGTCAAAGTTGAAGGAGAACCTGATGTATACATAGCAACAATTGCATTTTGATGTACCCCGATATTAACACCCTTCATTTGAATTAATAATACTTCATCACCAGCAGCAAATGTGCCATGTTCATTATCGATTGCAATAGTAAATGTTGGTGCGTAGGCAGGTGGAGGTGCATTAATAACTCTTGCTCGTGTGTCATCAGTGTATAAATAACTACCTGTTGTTAATGAAGGGTCAGGTATAACAGGATTTGTTGAATTACCATACCCCAAAACCTGCGCATTCATTTTAGTAATATTTAACAGCATCATGGCTATTAAATAAATGATTGATATTTTTTTTCTCATAGTTTTATTTGTTTAATGTTTGAATAAGTTTAATTGTGATATATGTTGCCTCACATGGGCAGAGGACGTTGGGGCTAGACATTATAGTTAGCGTTAATTGCCATAAGTGGTTTAGTTTTGTTTATATCGCATAGCTATTTTTATACGATATTTATGAAAATAAAATTGGGAAACTTGTCCCATTTTGTGACAATAAAAAAATGAGACAAGAAGATGCTAAGTATTACTATTGATACTTGTCACAAAATGGGACAAAATTTAATTTGCCAAATGTGTTTTAACTTATAAATTCGATAGATATTTTTAAAACCACATTAAAAAACGTCTAATGAAGTCTACTCAACCTACTCACGAAAAGCTTTCCTTTCTTCGTAAATCGCTAAACATTACTCAAAAAGAAATGGCTCAAAAGTTAAGTATGGATCGTTCACTTTACAGCAAATACGAAAGAGGTATTCGACAAATTTCAAATAAACAACTTGAACAGTTTTGTCAGTTTTTTCAGTTAACCGTAAGTCAGTTTAACACTTGCGATGGTTTGGATATTTTGTATTATTTTGGTGTAAAAAAAGGTAACTTGCTAACCTCATCTTCACTCAACTCAACTCAACTCAACTCAACTCAACTCAACTCAACTCAACTCAACAAAAATTATAAATTGATTTTTGTGTTTATAAAAAGTGTAGAATTTTATCTGTATAAATTTTCTTTATGATGAGTGATCGGAAACGATTACCCAAGCAGCATTTATTTTTTTCATAACAAGTGTAAAGCATCCGCTTAAATTTCCTTTTTCACTTTTTATATTCCACTTGCCGGTAACGTGTGCAATGGTTTTCGAAAATAATTCGACCGAAACAATATCGAATTGTAACACTCCCATTGCACTTTTATCAGGATATGATTTTTTATAATTATCGAGCGTTTGTTGCCAACCTTTTGTAATTCCTTTTTTGCCAATAAAAATTAATGAATCGTTTTTCCAGTATCCACTCATGTACTCATCAATTTTGCCGTTGTTCCAGGCAATCACCTGATTTGACAATACGTGCTTTATCTTTTGTACATCGGGTAATTGTTGGTGTTTTTGTGCAAAGGTGAATTGTGAAACTAAAATCAGCAACAGAAATAAAATCTTTTTCATCATAAAATAATTATTGAATAATGTGCCACAAAGTCGACATATAATTTGCATCTTTTATTTTTTCTTCAACGCCATCAGCAATTATTTTTTCGAGCAATACATCGTTTTTCTTTCCTTGGTCTTGAGCGAATTTATAGGATGATGTACTAAATGTAACCAATTCGTATTGCGACTTAAATTGATCAGGATATAACTCGGCTAAATCGTGCTCGATGTGTTTTTTATGAAGAAAATGTTTGTCGGCAGTTTTGTTTGCCATCTCATCAAAATTTTGAACAGCCATTTCTGAAATTGCATCGGCATTGGGTTTGCGTTCTTTTTGATATTCGTCAAAAATCTTATTCCAATCGGTTCCGTATTTTTCAATACACTCATCCATAATTAATGCATCTTCAAAACTGCAATTCATTCCTTGTCCGTAAAACGGAACAACTGCATGAGCGGCATCGCCCATCAATGCAATCTTGTCTTCTTTTACCCATGGATAACACCTAACAATAACAAGTGATGAAGTTGGATTTGTAAAATAATCATCAACCAATGTTGGCATCAGTGGAATTGCATCCGGAAAATTTTGGTTGAAAAATTTGGTGACATCTTCTTTCGTTTTCAATTTCTCAAATGCATTATTTCCTTCAAAAGGCATAAATAATGTACAGGTGTAATCGCCTGTATTATTAGGCAAAGCAATCATCATATACTCGCCACGTGGCCAAATGTGCAAAGCGTTTTTCTCCATTTTAAATCCACCACCATCGGCAGCAGGAATGGATAATTCTTTGTACCCAACATGAAGATATTGCTGCGAATAATTAAAACGATCGGTTGATTGCATGCTACCACGTGTTGCAGCAAAAGCACCGTCTGTTCCTATAATTCTATCCGACTGAATTGTTTTAGTCGAACCATCTTCCATTTCAAAAGTTGCAGTACTTTTCTCTATGTCGATAGCTTTACATTTTGTATTAAAATGAAGGGTAATATTTTTAAACTCATCGGCTAGCTCAAGCAGGCGAATATTCATTCGTCCACGCGAAACTGAATTGATTGCCTGACCATCTTTTCCATAAGGCTGATAAGTAAGTTTACCATCGATGCTGTGCATCATTCTTCCATACATCGGAATGGCATCTTCTAATAAATCCTTATCCAAACCAATTTTTTCAAGCGCTCTCAAACCACGTGTACTTAATGCAAGATTGATTGATTTTCCTGCTGATATTTTATTCTTGCGCATATCAGGTCTGCGTTCGAAAAGGTTTACTTCGAAACCGCGTTTTGCTAAATAAATAGCCATCAACGAACCGCTTAAACCTCCACCAATAATTGAAATTTTTTCTGTCATATTAATATTTTTATTGCCACAGATTTCACAGATAAATTTTGAGATAAATTAATGACAAAATTTTCCGTTACCTTGTTTTTCAAATTAACAGATAAAAAAAATCTGTGAAATCTGTGGCTAATTTAATTTAGTTAAAATATTTATTCATTACTTCTCCAATTCTGAAAATATCTTCAAACGAATTATACAACGGAACAGGCGACATTCTGATAACATTGGGTTCGCGCCAATCGGGTAAAATATTATTGGCTTGTAAAAAATCGAACAATTTCTTGCCATCTTTTTTCACAATAATGGATAACTGGCAACCTCGATCGTTTTTATTTTGAGGAGTGATAATTGTTAAATTATCTTTAAAATCAGATAAAATAAATTCGAGATAAGCAGTTAGTTTTTCACTTTTCTTTCTCAGATTTTCTATTCCGGCTTCATCAAAAATTTCGAGCGAAGCTTTATGTATTGCCATCGGAATAACTTGCGCATTACTTAATTGCCAACCTGCAGCACCATTCATCGGAACAAATCCTTTTTTCATCTTAAAACGTTCGTTCTCATCATGCCCCCACCAACCTGCAAACCGAACCAACTCAGGATTATTGCCATGTCTTTCATGAACAAAAACACCTGACGTTCCACCTGGACCAGAGTTTAAATATTTATACGAACACCATACTGCAAAATCAACATCCCAATCGTGTAAATGTAAATGTAAATTTCCGGCAGCATGAGCCAAATCAAAACCTGCAATTGCACCAACATCATGAGCAGCTTTTGTAATGGCATTCATATCAAAAGCCTGACCAGTGTAATAATTTACACCGCCCATCATTACAATTGCCAACTCATTTTTATGTTTGTTAATGGTTGAAATAATATCTTCTGTACGGAGAATAAATTCACCATCACGAGGTTTTAATTCGATGATTGCATCATCAGGATTTAACCCATGAAAACGTGCTTGTGTTTCCATCGCATATTGATCGCTTGGAAAAGCTGACGCTTCCATGATAATTTTATAGCGTGTTTTTGTAGGGCGATAAAAACTCACCATCATCAAATGCAAGTTGGCAGTAAGATTATTCATTACTACAACTTCTGACGGATTAGCCCCAACAACTTTAGCAGCTTTTTCGTTTAATAATTTATGGTAATACATCCAAGGATTTTTACCATGAAAATGTCCTTCAACACCTAGCGTGGCCCAATCGTTTAGCTCTTGCTCGATGGCGGCCTTTACATTTTTTGGTTGAAGACCAAGTGAATTTCCGCAGAGATACACGATGTGCTTTTCATCATTTTTCAACAGATGAAACTGATCGCGAAATTTTGCAAGCGAATCTTCGGCATCTAATTTTTGTGCGTATGAAAGTGTGTTTTCGAATTGCATGATAGCTGTTAGTTATTAGCCATTAGCTTCTGGCTATTGGCTGCTGGCTTTTATTTAATATTGTTATTCATTCTTCTGATAGTCTCAAAAGCAAGGTGCTATGAGATAACAGCCATTTACTTCACCAAATTTACCATTGCCATTTCAAGTCCTTTTTTTAATAAGCCGGTATGTTTTGGATTGAATTGTTGTAAACGCATCAATGCATTACGAATAATTTTCGATGCATCTTTAAAAATTTCTTCATCACTGAATTTAAACTCTTCACTCATGCAATATGCGAATACACGAGCCATTCCGCAGTTGGCAATAAAATCAGGAATAACAGCAACGTGGTCATCGGCATAATTTCCAATTGCACCTAAAAATATTTCATTATCGGCAAACGGAACATTTGCACCACATGAAATTACCTCAAGGTCGTTTTTTATCATTGCATCAAGTTGTTCTTGTTGCAACATTCGTGATGCAGCAGCAGGAATAAAAATCTCTGCTCCGGTGCTCCAAATTTTTGTATTCAATTCGTCATAAGGAATAAACTGAAGATTCATTTTTGCGCATGTTTCTTTCGATAATTTATTTCCATCACGTTCAATAAAAAGTTGTTTGATTTGCTCTTTCGAAAATCCGGTTGGTTGAATTAATCCTCCTTCGCGATCGATGATACCCACTATCATCACATTCATTTGCGAAAGATAATATGCTGCTGCTGCTGCAACATTTCCCCATCCTTGAATAATGGCACGTTTATAAGCAAAATTTGGCCCCCAGAAATCATAATAATGTCTAACAGCTTCGGCAACACCAAATCCTGTAATCATATCGGCAACCAAATATTTTTTTGATACTTCAGGAGAAAACCTTGCATCATCTAAAATTTTGGAAACACCTTTTCTGAGATTTTGTATACGTTTTTGCTTTTCGGTTTCTTCCAATTTCAGGTGTCCGTTAACAACTCCTTCTTGCGGGTGCATTAAACCGTATGATTCGGTAATTGGAATGACCTCGTGAATTTCGTCAACATTTAAATCGCCACCTGTACCATAATAATTTTTTAGCATGGGATAAACGGCTTTATACCATCTTTCCAAAACTCCTTTTTTACGAGGATCAGCAGGGTCGAAATTTATTCCTGATTTTGCACCACCAATTGCCGGACCCGAAACAGTAAATTTTATTTCCATCGTTTTTGCCAACGATGTTACCTCATGCTTATTTAGTCCTTTTCGCATTCTTGTACCACCACCTGCGGCTCCTCCACGCAGCGAATTGATTACTACCCATCCTTCAGCTTCTGTTTCACTGTCTTTCCATTCAAAAACAATTTCGGGTTGTTTTTCTTCGTATTTTTTAATGAGATTTTGAACTTGCATAATAACGTGTTTGCTGTGCAAGTTAATAATTATGCCCTTTCAACAAAATATGACATTTAAAAGTATTGCCAATAAATATCTTATTATGAATTAATACGTAAAAATCAGTGTTTTAAAAATTTGATTTTATCGACTGAAGAGTCGCCTATTGCTGATCTTACAATAAAATATTCGCCTTCATTCAGGTCCGAAATATTAATATCAACATTATTTTCAGTGGTAATAAATTTTTCGATAAATATACCTGTGATTGTATAAATACTGATTTCATTTGCAGTATTACTTTTAATTGAACTTCTAATATGTAAAACTTCGTTTACCGGATTCGGAAATATAGATACAACTTCTTTTTGCATTGTTACAGAAATTGTTTTCGAGTAAACATATTTTCCATCTTGGTCAACTTCCTTAATTCTATAAAATACTGTTTCACTTTTTTGCTTATCGTTATCTAAATATGAATAATTATTAATCAGGTTAAAATTAGCTTTTGAATAAACAGTTCCAATTTCCATAAACTTTCCATTCTCGTTACTTCTTTCAATTATAAATGCTGAATTTTGATTTACAGAACCTGTTGTCCAAAGCAAATTCACCGATTCGTTTTCATCTATTTTGCCGCTAAATAATATAAATTCTACCGGCAATAATGATGTATTTGTTATGATTATCTTAAACCTCAAATTCCCATACGAACCAGCATTTGTATTAATACTAAACCCATACTCAGATGAGCTGTTCAATAACGTACTGGTATTTAAAAATTCATCTCTCAATATGTAATATTTACCTGTAACCGATGTAGGAATATTATTAACAATCAATTTGTAATTTCCTTGCCCTCCTGTCACATTCAAACATATTGTATCGTTAGCACTAATTGATGGACGTGCATCTAAAGTATGATATATATTATCTGTTCCGTAACTCGAAATGTTTACTGTTGGATTAGTTAGTTTTAAGATGTCAAACATATCATCTACTGAAGTAGCAAAAGCCAAATATTTCAATATGAAAATATCATAATTTACCGAGTCGAATTCCATAGTAATATTCAACTCATTCGCTGAATAGGTAAATGAGTTAAAATTTTTATTTTGAGATTTTACTGAACTCGTATTTCCTTGAACTGCTGAAACTAAAATTATCAAAACCAACCAAGTGATTTTGAAAATAATTGATCTTAAAGTTTTCATATGTTGGATATTTAAAATATAATATCCATTTGAGATATGTCAGTTGGTTGTAGTGAAATGAGCGTTGAATTAAAACCTTCTCAAATTGATTAATAATCTTAAACAGAACCAACCGACACATCTTAAATGCAAGAACAAAGATATACGCTTTTACTATTTTTTCTGCTGTTTTTTCTATTTTAATGGAATTTATTCTATTGCGAGCGCATTTATTGGGTTATAAGATATCGTATTAACAATGTAACACACTGACATTATGTAATTTACATAAATGCAATAAATCTTATAAAAAAATGTCCCAGTTCACGCGCACGTGACGTGCGTTTTTTTATTTAACTTACTTCCAATAAATTTCTCTTATTCTTTCCTCTTAACACAAAATTGTGTCTTTCAATTCAAGTAAAAAAACTACTTAGAATTGAGTATTTTTTGGTAATAATATTTCATTAAAATTTGCTGCATCGTATTACATAAATTATTAATAGTAAATTAGCATTTGCATAAATGCTATAAATTATGAAAACTAAACACATTATATACGCCCTTCTTTTTTTGATAGTTCTTAGTGTACAAAAATGCCAATGCAAAAAGGACGACCCAACACCAACACCCATACCCCAACCTATACCTTGCGATACTTGCCTGCCTGCAATTACCACCACTGGGCAAAATACATTTGGTTGCAGAGTGAATGGGAAAGTTTGGTTGCCATTAGATGGATATATGGAACCTGGCGTCTATGTTGATATTTTAGGGAAGCAGCTAATAGTTGAAGGTAATAATTCTTTAATAAATGAAAATATAGGGATTCTAGTTAAACCTATAAGTGATACAGGTTATATTAGTTTTCCAACAAATCTACTAACATATTCTTCCGCTTCATATTTTAACAAGTCAATGACAAAATATTATAATATTGATACTATTCAAAAGGGATATATCTATTTTTTAAGGGTAGATTATATAAATGGCGTTTTCTCCGGCACATTTGCTTTCGATGCATATAACAATAAAAACGATACCGTACATATCACTGACGGGCGTTTTGATATCCACAAATAAATTTTAAACTCCCCTAATTCTTTTACACTATGAGAACACTAATTTTATCAACCTTATTCTGTTTGGTAACAGGATTTGTGTTTTCACAAAACTTAGATTCAACTACTACCGTTACAGTTAGCGACAGTAGCGACCACAACTTTACTAAAAAATGGGAACGCCTGTTTTCAGGTATCAGTATGGATTCCATCAAAACAGGATTTTTCCTTGACCGCGCGGTCAACTGGATAAGTCCTACAAAGCATCAGGGCATAGTTGGTAGTGATGGTACTCTTGATGATTCCTGTTATTTCGAAACCATTTTTACAATGCACCAGTCGTTTAAATTGGCACAAGTTGACACAGGCACACACACCCTTTTTGATAGTACCGAATTGCTCGAAGCTAAAGTAAAGCAATATACCGATGCCGGAAAAATACCCATTGTGGCAATGTATATGAAATACGACCACATACGCGATTCGGCTTTTGCAGATAGCCTATTATATTTCGACCAAAGTGATACAAGTATACATGATGTTACAAACGGATTAACAACTTTTAAACGTTTCACATCACCTGTAGCTCCAACAAACGGAGTTTGGAATGAACGTCATGCATCGTTTACGCTTCAACATGGTAGTCTTTTTAAAGATGAAATGATAGATTACTTGAAACAGCTTACA
>CANKGI010000023.1 GCA_947481365.1 Bacteroidota bacterium
AACAGTGGTAGAAGATGGAGATTTTTAGCTGCACCTATTAAATCATCAAGTAATTTAACAATAAGAAACGGATGGCAGCAAAATATGTTTATTTCAGGAGGAACAGGTGGTGTTGGACCAGTTGGAGCTGCAAATTATAATAATAATGGATTTGATTGGACATTGGCAAATTCGGCTTCGATGCTTACGTTTTCGGAAGCTACAAATGCATGGTCATCTCCAGCAAGTACAACAACAAGTTATTTAACTGCGGGTACCGGATATAGAGTATTTGTTAGAGGAGACAGAAGTGCTACAGGAGTTTTAGATGGATCAGTAGGAACTCAAAGTGCTGTTGTAACTTTAAATGCCACTGGTAATATACCAACAGGAGATTTTCCTGTAACCATTACCAATGGAGGAACTGGAAGCGGATGGAATCTTATTGGAAATCCATATCCTTGTGTGTATAATTTTAATGCACAGTTTGATGCTGCTGTTGGTTATTCAAATATTTTAAATACCGTTTATGTTTGGGATGCAACTGCTAATTCTTACATCAGTTACAATGCATTTTCAAATACAGGAACATTAGCAAGTGGATTAATTCCATCGGGTTCATCGTTCTGGGTTCAAACAACTGGAGCATCTCCATCATTTACTTTTAAAGAAGCATACAAGAGTACTTCAGCTCCTTATGGAACATTTAAAACTGACGCAGCAGATGAGTTGAAAATTAAAATGGTTTTAGATAATTCAAATTTTGATCAATACATTTTCAAATATGTTTCGGGTGCTTCTAAAAATGCCGATAGTTACGATATTCAGAAAATGAATAATCCTACCATTAATCTTTCGAGCTACGGAACTGATAATGTGAATTTGAGTTTAAGTGCTTTCCCTACTATCAATTCAACTGATACATTATATTTAAATGCAAATGCACCAAACGGAACTTACACTTTCTACTTTAACGGAGTGAATAGTTTTTCAGGCGCTATTAATATGTACTTAATCGATAATTATACAAGTTCAATTATTGATTTAAGGTCAAATGCACAATATGTATTTACAATTAACAATGCAATTCCGGCTTCTTTTGGAACTGGAAGATTCAGCATTATTTTTTCAAACAATCCTTCATCATTACCTGTAACTTTATCAGAATTTAAGGCTGCTAAAAATACAAATATGACAGTGAGTTTAATCTGGTCAACAGTAATGGAATTGAACAATGATCATTTTGAAGTTGAAAGGTCTATCGATAAAATAAATTATTCTAAGATTGGTCAGGTTAAAGGAAATGGAAATTCAACCATCTTTAATAACTATAAATTAATCGATGTTAATCCAAACGTAAAAGTTGTAAATTATTACAGACTAAAACAAGTTGACAGAAATGGAAATAGCCATTTCTCACCTGTTGTTCCTGTTGATTTCGAAAATAACAGAGTTGTGGTAACTTCACATGAATCACTATTAAATGTTTATCCTATACCTGCAGCAGCAAATATTAATGTTACCTTGAAAAATGTATTTAAGGGTGATGTGAAAGTGAATGTGTATGATGTTTTCGGAAAACTAGTTTCTTCTCATGATGCGACAGTTTTAGATAACGAAGAAGGTGTGAGCGAAGACGTTTCTAACCTTAGAGCTGGAGTTTATTTTATTGAAATTTCTGCTATATCAGGTGAGTTTTCAGATAAAACCAAATTTGTAAAAGAATAAATTTTCTAAATAGAGAAATAGAAAGCCGATACAAATTTTGTATCGGCTTTTTTGTTTCATCTAAATTTGATACGTTTGGAATAATCTTTTATTGATGAAAAAAATTGTTGCATTCATTTTCTTAGTCGTATTTACAATTTCACTAAAGGCACAATTGCCTCTAATTCCCAAACCCAATTCTATAAAACCATCCGTAGGGTATTTTGTAATAAATAAATCAACAGGATTGTTTTCTGATAAAGTTGCTTCATTTGAAATGAAATATCTTAATGATGAATTGTTTTTAAGAACAGGTATCAAACTTCATTCAAGTAATTCGAAAAGCAATTCAATAAAATTAATCATACATAAAAATGTTGATTCACTTTCAGATTTATATCATTTAGAGGTTTCAAAAAATGGCATTACCATTAGTGCAAATAATAATGCTGGAGTATTTTACGGAATACAAACTTTACTTCAACTCATCAATTTTGATAAAAAGCAATCGCTCAAAATTCAATATGTAGAAATTGATGATACTCCTCGTTATTCATGGCGTGGAATGCATCTTGATGTAAGTCGGCATTTCTTTCCAAAAAACTTTATCAAAAAATATATCGATTGCATTGCGATGTACAAGATGAATGTTTTTCATTGGCATTTAACAGATGATCAAGGTTGGAGAATTGAAATAAAAAAATATCCTAAGCTAACTGAGGTTGGAGCTTGGAGAAAAGGCTCAATGGTTGGTGCGTATAGCGAACAAAAATTTGACACTTTTCAATATGGAGGTTTTTATACTCAGGATGATATTCGCGAAATTGTAAATTATGCAACATTAAGACATGTGACCATTGTTCCCGAAATAGAAATGCCTGGACATTCGCTTGCCGCACTTTCTGCTTACCCCGAATTTTCGTGTTCGGGAAAGCCCGTAAATGTTGGAGTAAGCTGGGGTGTTGAAAATAACGTGTATTGTCCTTCAGACGAAACGTTTAAATTTTTAGAAAATGTTTTGAGTGAAGTGATGGAATTATTTCCTTCAAAATATATACATATTGGAGGTGATGAAGTTCCGAAAAACGAATGGGTAATTTCTCCATTATGTAAGGATGTGATTAGAAGAGAAAATTTGAAAGATGAACACGAATTGCAAAGTTATTTTATTAAGCGTATTGAAAAATTTGTGAATTCGAAAGGAAGACAAATTATTGGATGGGACGAAATACTTGAAGGTGGCTTGGCTCCAAATGCAGCTGTGATGAGTTGGCGTGGAATTGAAGGAGGTATTGCCGCAGCAAAACAAAAACATAATGTGGTTATGACTCCCGGAGGATATTGCTATTTCGACCACTATCAAGGTAACCCGCAAAACGAACCACTTGCTATTGGCGGATACACAACAGTTGAAAAAACGTATTCTTATGAGCCAACACCAGATACATTAACTGTTGATGAATCAAAATATATTTTAGGCGCTCAAGGAAATGTGTGGACAGAATATATTTCAACAACTAAGCACTTAGAATATATGTCGGTGCCTAGAATGACAGCTTTGGCCGAAGTATTGTGGTCGAAAAAAGAACAAAGGAATTATACCGATTTTGTAAGTCGACTTACTCTGCATTTTAAGTTATTAGATTCATTAAAAATCAATTATTCAAAATCTATTTATGAGCTAACAACTAAAAGTATTGCTAACGAAAATAACAATGGATTAAAGTTAGTCATAACAACACCATTTGACACAACAGCTATTCGATATACAACCGATGGAAGTGTTCCTAATTTCAAGTCGTTAAAATATGTAAAACCACTTATTATTAACGAAAGCAAAATGGTAAAAGCTGCTTATTTCGAAAATGGTAAGATGAAAGGAAATCCTGTTGAGAGAAAATTTAATTTGAGTTTATCAACCGGAAAGAAAATTGAACTTGTTAATCAACCTTCCGAATATTATAAAGGGAATGGAGCTTTTACACTTGTTGATGGTGTAAACGGAGATCCTCTGAAACATGGATTTAACTGGCTGGGTTGGAGTGGAAGAAATATGGATGCAGTGATTGATTTGGGTAAAACAGAATCATTTTCGGAGATTAATTTAACAGCGGTAAACAAACCCGAAAGTTGGATATATTTACCAAAACAAATCTTGGTTTATATTTCAAACGATGGTGTTGATTTTATAAAAGTTGCAACTCAATCAGAAGAAGTTATTCAAAAATCAAACGGTAAAATTAAAATTGGTTGTGGTAACATACAATCAAGATATGTTAAAGTTGTTGCCGAGTGTTTAGGTAAAATTGCCGAAGGAATGCCAGGTGCAGGCGAAAATGCATGGTTGTTTATTGATGAAATCAGTATAAATAAATGAAAAAAAACAGAAGAGATTTTATAAAATTATCTGCACTGGGTGCAATCTCAATTCCTTTAAAATCATTTTCAAAATCAGCCTTTGAAATTTCACTTTCAAGGCCAAATAAACCAATCGTATTGTCGACATGGAATTTTGGGTTGAAAGCAAATGAAGGAGCTTGGCAAATATTAAAAAATAATGGAAGAGCTTTGGATGCAGTTGAAGCTGGTGTAAAAATTCCCGAAGCAGATCCTTCACAAAGAAGCGTGGGGCTAGGCGGAAGGCCAGATAGAGATGGACGTGTAACGCTCGATGCTTGCATTATGGATGAGTATTCGAACATCGGTTCGGTAGCTTCGCTCGAACATATTGCACATCCTATTTCGGTTGCCAGAGCAGTGATGGAGAAAACACCACACGTTATGCTTGTTGGTGATGGTGCACTTCAATTTGCTCTTTCACAAGGTTTCGTAAAAGAGACATTTATGAACGAGCAAACAAAAAATGAATGGAAAGAATGGTTGAAGAAAAATGATTATAAACCAGAAGTAAATATAGAAAACCACGATACAATCGGAATGATTGCCATGGATAGTCACGGAAACTTATCGGGTGCATGCACAACGAGTGGAATGGCTTATAAAATGCACGGACGTGTTGGCGATTCACCAATAATTGGTGCGGGTTTATATGTAGATAACGAGATTGGTGCCGCAACAGCAACCGGACATGGTGAGGAAGTAATTCGCATTGCCGGAAGTCACTTGGTTGTTGAATTGATGCGTCAAGGTAATTCGCCTAAAGATGCTTGTAAATTAGCAGTTGAAAGAATTATCAAGTTACAAACCATACGTAATAAAAATTTAAAAGATATTCAGGTAGGATTTATTGCGCTTAATAAAAAAGGGGAGTACGGAGCATATTGCATTCAAAGCGGTTTTAATTATGCAGTATATGATCATACAGGAAACAAATTAGTTGATTCTGAATTTTCAATTACCTAAGTGTCTATATCAAAACTTGAAATAGCATGTTTTAATTTGCCTTCTGCTGTTAACGCACAATTAGGAGGGGCTGATAGAGTAGAGCTTTGCGTTAATCAATCCTTGGGTGGAACTACACCTTCTGTCGAATTAATTATTCAAGTTAGAAATGCCATCAATATTGATTTGAATGTGATGATAAGAAATCGTGGCGGTGATTTTTGTTATTCGAATGATGAATTTGAAATAATGAAAAACGATATCATCCATTTTAAAAAATTGGGAGTGAATGGTTTTGTTTTCGGAATTTTAACTAAAAATAGTGAAGTAGATATTGAACGCAACAAGCAACTTGTAAAACTGGCACACCCTTTAAGTTGTACGTTTCATAAAGCTTTTGATGAAGTTGAAGATACAAAGAAATCATTACTTGAAATAATAGATTGCGGATTTCACTACGTGTTAACTTCAGGCAAAAAAGCCAAAGCAATAGATGGTGTTGATCTTTTAAAAGAATTGATATCACAAGCAGATAATAAAGTTATCATTATGCCTGGAGGAGGTGTAAGAAGTGAAGATGTATTTGAGTTAAAAACAAAAACAAATGCTGAATATTTTCATTCATCTGCCTTAATAAATAATCAAACAGTTGCCGATTTGGATGAGATAAAAAAGTTGAAAAAACGAATTTCCAATCATGAATAAGTTCAAATATTTTATTCTTTTAATTCTTCCTTATATTGCAATAGCGCAGCAATCGCAACGGTTCATTCATTCAAACTGGAAGTTTCATCAAATCGGAAAAGAGCAATGGATACCAGCAAAAGTTCCGGGTTCTGTTATTACCGATTTGTATGTAAATAAAATGATTCCTGATCCGCTTTATGCTGCTAACGAAAAAAAAATACAATGGGTTGAAAAAGAAGATTGGGAATATAGCACCGAATTTATTTGCTCATCAAGAGAACTTGCTACAAAAAATATTGAATTGAAATTTGAAGGTTTAGATACTTATGCAAAAGTTTTTCTGAATAATCAATTGATTTTACAAGCCGATAATATGTTTAGAACATGGGATGTGGATGTAAAGAAAATACTGAAATTGGGAAATAATATTTTAACTGTTCAATTTAGTTCACCCATCAAAATAGCGCAAAGCGAATCAAAAAAATTAAATTATACTTTACCAGATGATGAAAGGGTGTTTACACGAAAAGCCGCGTATCAGTATGGTTGGGACTTTGCACCACGAATAATTAATTGTGGTATTTGGAAGCCAGTTCATTTGTGTTTTTATGATGATGTTAGCATTGTGCATGAATACGTAAGTCAGAATTTAAAGGATTCGGTTGCCGAGTTAAATTTTAATTTCACTATACACTCGGATGTGAAATCAGATTTTGTTTTAACCATTTCGGATGCAACAGATGCTAAAAAGATTTTTGCATCTCAGCATTTATTTACCCAAAAAGGAGATAGCATTTTGAGTGTTTCGTTTCAAATTAATCATCCTAAATTATGGTGGTGCAATGGTTATGGCGAACCTTCACTTTATCATTTTATATCAACTATTAAAAAGAGCAATGTAATTATCGAACAAAAGGCAACAACAATTGGTATTCGTAAAGTAGAGTTGATAAGGGAAAAAGATAAAATAGGCGAATCGTTTTACTTTAAATTAAATGGAGTATCTGTTTTTATGAAAGGAGCAAATGTTGTTCCTCAAAATGCTATTCCTTCAGATGTTACTAAAAAAGATGATCACAACATCATTCAATCAGTTGTAGAAGCAAATATGAATATGCTCAGAGTTTGGGGTGGAGGAATATATCCTGATGATGAGTTTTACAATCAATGTGATGAAAATGGAATTTTGGTTTGGCAGGATTTGATGTTTGCCGGAGCAATGTATCCAGGAGATTTGAGTTTTACTGAAAATGTAAAAGAAGAAATTAAGCAACAAGTTATTCGTTTAAGAAATCATCCCAGTCTTGCACTTTGGTGTGGCAACAATGAAATTAATGAAGGATGGAAAAACTGGGGATGGCAAAAACAATATCACATTTCGGCAGTCGACTCAGGTGTTATTTGGAATGATTATGTAAGTCTGTTTGAAAATAGCATTCCCGAAATTATTTCTGAAAATGACGACAATAGAATTTTTTTATATTGGCCTTCATCACCATCTATAGGATGGGGACATAAAGAAAGTTTGCTTAGCGGTGATGCTCATTATTGGGGCGTTTGGTGGGGTAACGAAAAGTTTGATGCATACAAAAATCATGTTGGAAGGTTTATGAGTGAATATGGATTTCAGAGTATGCCATCCATTAATTCTCTTCGAAAAATGGTCGACAGTAACGATTTAAATTTTGGAAGTGAAGCCTTAAAAAATCACCAAAAAAACACAAAGGGTTTTGATAATATGCAAGCTGCAATTATGGATGAATATAAACCTACTGTTGATTTTGAGAAACATGTTTTGCTATCACAATTGGTTCAGGCAAATGGATTGAAAACGGCAATTGAAGCACATCGCAGAGCTAAACCAGATTGTATGGGAACATTATTTTGGCAATTGAATGATTGTTGGCCATCTGTTTCGTGGAGCGCTATTGATTATTATGGAAATCGTAAAGCTTCGTATTATCAAGCGAAACGATCGTTTGCCAAATTAATCATATCATTTAATGATTATGCCGAAGGAATTCAAATTCATGTTGTTTCAGATGATTTAAAAACCGTTCCAGGAAAATTAGAAATAAGGTTATACGATTTGAATGGAAAATTACTTTGGTGGGAATCGTCTTCATCAATTAAGTTTTTGCCAAATTATTCAGGAGTATGTTATGTTTTTGAAAAGCGATTGTTGGAAAAGTATAACAAAAATGAAATCGTACTTTCTTGTTCAATTGTAACTGACGACAAAACAGAACTTGCAAATTCATTATATTATTTTTCCAAAGAAGGAGATTTATTATTGCCAAAACCTACATTCAAACTGCTAAAGATAGGAGAGCACTCATTCTCCATTTCAACTGATGTGTTTGCAAAAGATATTTGCATTCATTTAAAAAGTAGTGATCTAAATTTATCTGATAATTATTTTGACTTAGTGCCGGGTAAAGAAAAAATAATCAAAATGGAGGATGGGAAATCTTTCTCCGATATCGAAAGTCATTTAATCATTACCTCGTTATTTGATTTACTTTAAAATTAATTTACAATTTAGGTTTAAAGTTTACATAATGCGGTCAATTTTTGCATTTCTCAATACTTAAAGTTTTCTTAATACCCTTATTTCGTAGGATAAAAGTTGTGATTTGTTAATTTAATTGATAAATTTACACATCATAATGAGATAGGGATTGTTAAAAACATAAGAAGAGATGCCATTTAGTTTATTAAATATTGCTAAAAACTTTGTCAAGATATTTATACCAATATCTTGTTTGATTTTTAACAATTCCACTAAGCAAGTTTCTACTTCATCTAATATTTATAATACTAATAAATCAATACAATTTATTAAAGAAGTTAAATTGAAATCCATTCAATTTAGCTATTTTTATTTTCTTTCAACCACATCTATCGGGAATAGCTTTCCCTGGAATACCGTACTCTGGAACGAGTAAATTTACGATTCATTCTTCAATAATTTACATTTTTAAAGCTAATCGGCTTTAAGATTTGCTGCGTAATAAAAATTAATAATTTTATAAACCTTAAAAACACAAATATGAAAAAATCAATTACTAAAAAGATGAAATGGCATGTTAATTTGAAAGCTGTTTTATTGCTCTTTTGCTTGTCGTCATTGTACGTTACTACATTGTATGCTGCCAAGTTAGATTTAAAGCCAAACAATGGAACCACAGTTGATCCTATTTGGAAATCCAAGTTTAACAGTGATGCCGAAATGCATACCATGCGTTCTCAAAACATGAAACATTTTAGAAATGCTTCAGGTACATTCACTGCATTTGTTGCATCAGGCTCTATTCATTATCTACAATCGAGTGAATGGCTTGATATTGATAATACAATTCGAGTAAATAACTCAGGATATTACATGGATTATATGTATGCAAATGTTACCAATAATTTCAAAACGTATTATCCTGCGAATCCTTTTAAGCAGCCTGTAATAGTTAATTTTAATGGCAAAGCCTATCATGAGATCATTAAATCAATTTCATTTGTTGATGAAAATAATGTTTTGATTGCTACTTTACCTGTTACAACAGATAAAGTAAAAGCATTCATTTCGGGAAATCAAATTACCTATAAAAATATCTTCAATGATATTGATGTGGTATACACACAAAATAACGATGGTAAAAAACTTGATTTAGTTATTAAGTCAAATCAATTTTTAAAATCAGTTCCTGTTAACACGAAAAAAATTGTCATCAACGAGGAAGTTACATTCTCTGATGGAATTGTTGCCGAGAATTCAACTGATGGCATTGTTCTAAAAAACAATGGAACTGTTGATGTAAGTTTTCCTCAGCCGATTGCTACCGAAACGGTATTAGGAAGTAAAAATTATGTTGATGATAATGATTTAAATACTACAGGTAGTATGTCATATCAAAATATTAAAAACGGAATTTCTGTTCATACTTCATTTGATATGAATTGGCTTAATGAACCTACACGAAACTTTCCTGTAAGTTTAGATCCTTCGGCAAATTATGGTCCCTTTGCTATCAGTATGGCAACTGGTTACATGACCACTGCAACTGGAGCAAAAACAAATGGATTATTGCGTTTAGCAGCAGCAAACACTTTTGCTTGGGCAAAATTTAATTTAGCAGCATTAGCTTCGGTTGGGGCATTAGGTGTTGATAGTGCAAATTATTGGGGATACCATTATTCATCAACTGGAACACCTGATAAACTTGCAAAAATTGCTGGTATGAGAGGCGTTGATCCTGTATCTTCTCTTAATACTGCGATTGTAGCACAAATCAATTCAGGGCCAGTTTACAATACTGGTTATGCTTTTGGAAGTACAATATTTGGATGGCATAAAGGTGGGTTAGATACAACACTTGCCGATACAGGTATTTTTAATAGTATATCGAGAGGGTGGTTTTCACTTGGAATGACTTACGTTTCAGGAACCACAACATTTATGTACCAATATGGATGGAATGGAGCTTCAAATATTTGTTATCTAGAAGTAAATTATAGAACGGCTCCTTGTACAAATCCTATTGCTGCTGGTACAATAACAGGAAATGCAGTGGTTTGTGGAGGAGCATCTACTATACTAGGAATTTCGGGAGCTACTATAGGTACAGGAATGTCTTACCAATGGCAATCGTCACCTGATAGTTTATCATGGACAAATGTTCTTGGAGCTACTTCAGCTTCTTATTCCCCAAGTATTACTTCCGATTCTATCTATTTCAGATGTACATTACAATGTAGTGCAGGTACACCGGCAAACACACCAGCATATATTGTGAAAGCTGATATTTTTAAAGTAACTGCATTAACACCATATAACGAAGGATTCGAATCTATCTCAGCAAATAATCAGCTTCCAGGTTGTATGAGTGCTACTAATTTAGGTTCTATAACATACACTTATCTTCTTCCCACTGGATCGTATAATCAGGCAGCACGTACCGGTTCTAAATATGGTTCGTTCCGCTATAGTTGTAATGATTTCTTCTTTTCAAAAGGTTTAAAATTAACTCAAGGAGTAAATTATTCATTCTCTACATGGTTTGTTACTGATGGGTATACTGGTAGCTGGGATTCTGTTTCTCTTTATGTTGCAACAGCACCAAATTCATCTTCTGTAACACTGTTGCCAGGAGCAACATTAATTCAACCTTCAAATACCACTTATCAGCAACTCATGGGTTCTTTTACACCAGCGGTAACAGGTGTTTATAACCTTGCATTTAAAGTTAAAGATGCTGGAATACCTTGGTATTTATCAATTGATGATATCAGTGTTACAGAGTCATCGGCTCCTGTAGTTGCAAGTGGAACAAAAACGAATATTACAACTAACTCAGTAACGCTTGCTGGAAATATTATAAGCAATGGTGGAGGAACAATTTCAGCTAGTGGTGTTGTGGTAAGCACAAGTTCTTCACCAACTCGTGGTGGTTTTGGTGTTACAGATTCGGCAACTAATCCATTAGCTACTAGCGGTGTATTTACTGTGAATATAGCAGGATTAAATTTAGGTACTTTATATCATTATAGAGCATATGCAGTTAATGGTGTTGGAACATCATATGGTGCTGATAGTACTTTTACTACAAATGCTGCAGCTGTTGCGCCAACAGTTGTAAAAATTTCCGCAACTAATCTTACAGCTTATGCTGCAAAAATAGGTGGTAACATTACATCAGATGGTGGTAGCCCTGTATACCTAAGCGGAATCGTTTATGCTACTTCCTCAAATCCAACACTGTTTGGAATGGGAGTAGTTGATTCAGTTACCACACCATCTGTAAGTTCTGGTATCTATTATATTTATCCTGTTGGATTAACACCGGGAACGAAATATTATTACAGAGCATATGCTATAAATGCAATGGGAACGGCTTATAGTGTTCAAGATAGTTTTCTTACTTCTCCTGTAGTTGCAACATTCCCTTATTTTCAAAATTTTGACAGCGTGGGAAATACAGGTTGGTCATCAGCAGCAGTTACTGGTTCATTAAATGATTGGGCTGTTGGAACACCCGCTAAAACTACTTTAACAGCTGCATTTTCAGTTCCTAATGCTTGGATTACAAAACTTGCAGCTAGCTATTCAACAAGTGTTGATGCTGCTTTAATTTCACCTCAATTTGATTTTACTGCACTAACTGCAAATCCAATTCTAACATTTAAACATAAGTTTTATACTGAGTCGTGTTGCGATGGAGGTTATTTAGAGATTTCATTGGATGGTGGTTTAACTTGGACAAAAGTTGAAAACAGTGTTGGAACAGGAACGAACTTTAACTCAACAAATGGTATTGGTTGGTATAATTTAACAACACAAGGAAACTCGTGGGGTAATTTAAGTAGTGCTTATTCAACTGCATCAAACGGATGGATAACAAGCAGTATTGCTTTACCTGGAACTGCAGGGCAGTCGAACGTAAAATTTCGTTTTCGTTTTTTATCTGATACAAGTGTAGAGTATGATGGTTGGGAAATTGACAATGTTCAGGTATCAGCACCTATTGCCCCAACAGTTCTTACAGGTACAAAAACAAATATCACAACCAGTTCGGTAACAGTAGCAGGTAATATTACAGATAATGGAAATGCTACAATTACTGCAAGTGGTGTAGTAATAAGTACATCATCTTCACCGGTTCGTGGTGGCTTTGGCGTAATTGATTCTACAACATATCCTTTAGCTTCAATAGGTACTTTTTCTGTAAATGTTACCGGTTTAATGGTAGCAACTTTATATCATTACAGAGCATATGCAGTAAACGGAATTGGTACTTCATACGGAGCTGATAGTACATTTACAACTAATGCTTCTGCAGTAGCTCCAACAGTTGTTAAAAATGCAGCAACAAATGTTACAACTACAACTGCAACAATTGGTGGAAATATAACTTCTGATGGTGGTAGCCCTGTGTTTTTAAGTGGTGTTGTTTATGCAACAACATCTAATCCTGTTCAGTTTGGTATTGGTGTTGTTGATTCGATGACAAACCCAGTGGTAAGCATGGGCAGTTTCTCTATTTATCCTACTGGATTATTGCCAGGTACTAAATATTATTTCAAAGCATATGCAATTAATGCAATGGGAACATCATATAGCACACAAGATAGTTTTACAACCTCACCTCTTGTTTCAACTTTTCCATATTTCCAAAATTTTGATGGAGCTGGAAATACAGGTTGGAGTTCGGTAATTGTAAATGGTACGATTAACGAATGGGTTGTGGGTACACCTGCTAAAGTACAATTAACTGCAGCGTATAGTGCTCCTAAATGTTGGGTAACAAAATTATCAGGTAACTATTCAGATAATCAAGATGCAGCTGTTGTGTCTCCACAATTTGATTTTAGTGCATTAACGAATGACCCTGTCTTAAGTTTTAGACATAATTTTATTACCGAAGCTGGTTGGGATGCTGCAGTTATAGAGGTTTCAACCAATGGTGGAACAAACTGGAAAAGAGTTGACAGTACATTAGGTACAGGTACAAACTTTAATTCGCCTAACAGTTATAGCTGGTATAATAATACCAGTACAAGTGGTCCAATGGTTCCGTCAAAATGGTCGGGCAATAGTAATTTGCTTGCATCAAATGTTTCAAACTGGTTGTTAAGTCAAACTAGATTAACAGGTATGGCAGGACAATCAAATGTGAAAATAAGAATTCGCTTTGCATCAGATGCTTCAGGTAATGATGATGGTTGGGCTTTTGATGATGTAAGAGTTGTAGCATTAACAACTCCAACAACACAAGCTTCGGCTGTAACAATAAATACAATTACTGCAACTTCAATGCATGTTTCGTGGACAAACGGAAATGGTTCGTCAAGAATGGTTGTCGCTTATCCAACTTCATCAATTGGAGTTGATCCATCAAACTGGAAAATGTACAATTCAAGTACAGCATTCAGGTCAGGTGACAGTACAGGTACAGATAATTTTGTTATTTACAACGGTACAGGAAGCACGGTTACAACAACAGCTTTAACGCTATTTACTAATTATACATTTAATGTATATGAATATAATGGAAGTTTAATGCATGTTATATTTAATACACCAGGAACTTCAAATAGCGCAACAACACTTCCTGTTAAATTGTTAAGTTTTACTGGAAGTAAAATGAACGAAGATGTTCTGTTAAATTGGAAAACTTCTACAGAAATAAACAATAGCGGATTTGAAATTGAAAGATCAATTGACGGATCTCATTTTGAATTTGTAAAATTTGTTCGTGGTGCTGGAAATTCATCAACTGTTAAAAATTATAATGCAATTGATGAGAAAGCATTTGATTTAAATAACGCATCAGTGCTTTATTACCGATTAAAACAAATTGATGTAGATGGTAAATTTGAATATAGCAAAATAATTACCGTTCGTAAATCCGACATATCAGTTAAAAACAATATCAGTGTTTATCCAAATCCTTCAAACGGATTGTTTAATATCGGAATTGTTTCGGCTACCGAAGGACAAGCAACAGTTATCATTACAGATGTTAAAGGACAAGAAATTAGTAGCTCGATTGTTCAACTTTCAAAAGGTTTAACAACAAGTCAATCTGATGTATTGGAATCTGTAAGTAATGGAATTTACTTTGTGAAAGTGATCATGAATGATGAAATCATCGTTACCAGAATTTCAAAAGTTAATTAAATAAATAGCATACATCAAAAAAGCCCGATACAATTTTGTGTCGGGCTTTTTTGTTTAATAATAAATAGAAAAAAAATATCGCAATTAATCTATTTAACGATTCATTAACGGAAACATTTCTTCTCTTTTTAATCGAATATTTGATGCCTGACCAACTGCAATTTCAACTTCATTAGTTTGTAATGCTATGATTGTTTCTAAAGCAAATTCGTTTACCGTAATTCCACGATGTGTTATGTTGTTGTCATTCCTTCCTGATCCGCCAAGGTTAGTATCAACAATAGGTGGCGCTACTTCAATAACTTGAATGCCTGTTGGTTTTAATTGATGTCGGAGTGATAATGTAAAAGAATGTAATGCTGCTTTTGTAGCACAATAAACAGGAACTAAAGCAAGCGGTGAAAATGCTAATCCTGATGTGATATTGATAATATACGAATTTTGTTTACCCGAAAAATGAGGTAACAATAAATTTGCAAAATGAATTGGTGCTGTAATATTTGTTTCAATTTCATTTGTTACTTCGTCTAAATTTATCGCTTTAGTTAAGCTCATGTAATTTTGTATTCCGGCATTATTAATAAACACATTCGTTTGCTGAAAATTTTTGAACAACCAATCAATAAGTGCTATTCGTTCTTCTTTTTTCGATACATCACAAACACGAGTGTGTAGTAAAGGAAATTGAAGTTTTGCTTCCTCAAGTTTATCCTTTCGCCTACCGCAAATAATAACAGTATTGTTATTTATTAAAAATTGTTCTGCAAGTGCAAGTCCTAATCCTGTTGCTCCACCTGTAATTAAAATGGTGTTTTGTTGTATATTCATGTCAGTTTAAAATTCTGTAGAAATTAACAATGAAACAGGCCAATTGTTTGAAGCGTGTTCAAAATAAAGAGGATTGATTGATGATAAAAATTTTAAGTCAAAACCTTTCTTATCCAAAAGAGTGCATCTGTAACCAATTCCTGTATAAACATTATTAAAATTTAAGTCGCCAATATTTGTATCTGATGCATAACCAACAAGTATTGGAATGTTTTTAGTGATTGCAAAATCGGATTCTACAAAAAGTGATTGCTGTAAATTATCCAAATCATTTAGAACCGAATACCCTACAAAAAAAGAAGTCTTTTGACTGTAATCATATTGTAATCGTAATGTCGACATATTGTATACAGACGAGTTGTAACCCATCTCAGTTATTAGGTCGGAGTGATATCCGATAAAATGATAAATGTCAAAAATGGCATAAAGATTAGTGTGTATTTTATAGGAAATAAATGCATCAACTCCGGCAGGATTTAATCCGTTTACAACTGTATAGGGAACACATACATAAATACCAGTTTCGAAATTGATGTTATTATCATACGATGATAAAAATTGAACGGAAGGATATTGATTATAAACATCACCGTTCCATGCGTTAAAATTTCCGGTCATTAACTCATACGACAAAAAAGAAGAATCACTTATTAGATTATATTTCTTGTTTACAACAACTCTGTTTTTATGCGATTTGTTAAAAAAATGATGCTTACTGGCACTCAATTGACAATAGCTTTCGTGTGAAATGGAAAATAAAACAAATAGAATAAGTAACTTTTTAATCATCTATTTCAAAAGTAAGTTTTGCTTTAGTTAATTAGATTTTTTATTTATACAATGTTACCATTCATCAAACTTATTGATTTGACAATTCAGTTATTGCCTTAACCAATTGATTTAATTCGTCAGTTGTGGTGTATACATTTGGTGTGATGCGGCAGCCCTGAACACCTTTTCCATCAATGGCTACTGTGTAAATTTTATATTTTGATAAAAGTGTTTCGGCTAATAATGAGGGCTTCATGTTTTTAATTCCAACATTGGCAATAGCACATGAACGTTTCGAATCTGCTGGTGTATTTAAAATAACATTCGGTAAATTTCGAACTTTGTTGGTCCAATAATTCTGTAAAAAACGCAAACGTTCTTCTTTACGTTCACCACCAATCATGTTGTAAAAATCGATAGCATCTGAGATAGTTAAATCTGTGTGAACTGGAATTGTTCCGGTATGATTTAAATGTAAAATATCATCTTGTTTATGTTCGTTTTCGGCAAAAAGCGGCCAAGTACTTTTTATGTTTTCTTTTTTAACATAAAGAAAACCTGCCCCAAGCGGAACGCTTAACCATTTGTGTAAACTGCAACCATAATAATCACAATTAAGGTCTGCAATTTTAAACTGGATATGTGCAAAGGCATGTGCTCCATCAACCAATACTTTTATACCTCTGCTATGTGCCATATCACAAATTTTTCTTACTGGTAAAATTTGTCCTGTAATATTAATCATGTGGCAAACCATCAGTAATTTTGTTTTTGGTGTAATTGCATTTGCATATAGCTCCACAATTTCTTCATCTGATGTTGGATGATTGGGTATCGAAATCACTTTATTAATTACCCCAAAACGTTTGCTGATTTGGTCGAACATATCCAACATTGCTCCATAATCTTGCTGTGCCATTACTGCTTCATCGCCATTATTCCAATCCTGTCCGCTAATAATCATATCTAATGATTCGGTAGTATTTCGGGTGATAATCAATTCGTCTTTTTGGCAACCTGCTAGTTCGGCAAGTTTTGCTGCCATTTTATTTTTATTATCGAATTGAACTGTACGCATGTAATAGGCTCCCTGTAAATTTATTTCTCTCACATGGTTGATATACGACTCAAGAATCACCTTAGGTTGAATACAGTAATAACCATTTTCGAGGTTGATATAATCAGGTTTTAAATTGTAGCCGTTACGTATATGTTGCCAAAAATCTTCATTTTTTGCAAGCTCTTTTGATGAGATATCAGAAACCGAATCAATCACTTTACTTAAACTTTGGAAACTAATCAGGCTGCTTAATCCTAATAAGGATGTGTTTTTGATGAAAGTTCGCTTATCCATAAAAGTAAATTTTTAAATAACTGTATTCAAATATCTAATTCTATACTTAATAACTTGTATGTATTTTAGATAAAATGTTTAAATGCTTTAAGGGAAAAGTTATATGCCGACTTAAAAAGAAAAACCCTTCAAGTAATTGATACCGAAGGGTTTTGTAATTTCCTAAATTTTCTGGCGGTGCGGACGGGACTCGAACCCGCGACCCCGTGCGTGACAGGCACGTATTCTAACCAGCTGAACTACCACACCAGTGTTTTAGGGAGGGCAAATATAAGGCGATAATTTATTTTAGCAACTAACTTGTAAAAGAATTTTATATTTACTTTGCGAACTGATATTAAACAGATGTTATGGCATATTTTGATTTTGAGAAATCAATACAGGAACTTGAAGAGCAATTAGCTAAAGCAAAGCAACTTTCAGAAAAAAGTAAGATAGATCTTTCGGCTACTGTTAAAGACCTTGAGGAGAAAATTATTCAAGAAAGAACTAAGGTTTATGGAAACTTAAATGGCTGGCAACGAGTTCAAATCTCACGCCACCCCGACAGGCCTTATACACTTGACTATATTGAAAATATGTGTGAGGAATTTATTGAGATGCATGGCGATAGGAATGTAAAAGATGATAAAGCCATGATAGGCGGTTTTGCCAGAATTGGAGGTGAGTCGGTAATGATAATTGGACATCAGAAAGGTAGAAATACCAAACAACGACAATTTAGAAATTTCGGAATGCCAAATCCCGAAGGATACCGCAAGGCGCTCAGATTGATGAAACTTGCAGAAAAATTTAATAAACCTATTATTACACTGATTGATACACCCGGTGCCTCTCCAGGTCTTGAGGCTGAAGAGAGAGGTCAAGGAGAAGCCATTGCGAAAAATTTGATGGAAATGGCAGTTTTGAAAGTGCCGGTTATTTGTGTGGTTATTGGCGAAGGAGCATCGGGAGGAGCATTAGGAATTGGAGTAGGAGATAGGGTATTGATGCTTGAAAATACTTGGTATTCGGTCATTTCTCCTGAGTCGTGTTCATCTATTTTATGGAGAAGTTGGGATTATAAAGAGAAAGCTGCTGAAGCGCTTAAGCTTACAGCAGTTGATATGAAAAAAAATAAATTAATCGATGGTGTTGTAGATGAACCAATTGGAGGTGCACATACTAATCCTCAACAAATGTTTCAAACATTGAAAGACACTTTATTGAAATTGATTGCAGAACTCAAACAAGTTGATTCTGAAAAATTGATTGAAACTCGTATTGCCAAATTTTCGGCAATGGGAGAATTTATAGAAGCTTAAATATTCATACCCTTGAAAATATTTACAAAGAATTTTTTCCTTCTGTTGCTTTTTCAATTTGGGCTGATTCAGTTATTAAGTGCGCAACAAAACTATCAAAAAAAAGCAGGCACTTTCCCTAAACCCGACAGAATTGTTATCCTCATTTATGAGAATCACTCTTATAATTCTATAGTTGGTGCAGCAGCAGCTTCTCATATTAATAATCTGATTAACGATACTGCAAATACAGCATTGTTTACACAGTCGTTTGGTATCGAACATCCCAGTCAGCCAAATTATATCGATTTGTTTTCGGGAGGAAACCAAGGAGTAACAAATGATAATGTCCCAACGGGAACGCCATACACAACACCAAATTTGGCAAGGCAATTAATTGATTCGGGTAAAACATTCGCAACCTATTCAGAGGATATGCCCTCTGTTGGATATAATGGTGCATCGTCAGGTTATTATGCACGCAAACATAATCCTGTTGCAAATTGGATGGGCACTGGAGTAAATCAGGTGCCAACAACAACCAATTTGCCGTTTACTTCTTTTCCTACTTCCAATTTTTTTCAATTACCAACCGTATCATTTGTTGTTCCGAATTTGGTAAACGATATGCACAACGGGACTGATCCAACAGCTATACAAAATGGCGATTCATGGTTATTAAATTATATGAATCCGTTTTTAACATGGGCAATGAATAATAACTCTTTGTTTATTTTAACATTTGATGAAGACGATAATTCTTCAAGTAATAAAATAACAACATTGTTTTATGGTCCAATGGTTAAGGGAGGAAAATATTCAAATACAATAAATCACTATAGCATACTGCGAATGATAGAAGATATTTATAATTTGCCTTATGCAGGTGCAGCGGCTGGGGCAGGTGTAATTGATTATTGCTGGAAATCGAAAGTAAATACTGGAATTTACGAAAATGTAAAAGGCGATTGTAAACTTGTTGTGAATCCGAATCCGGCCTCTTCTGTCTTAGAATTTACTTGCAATAAAATATTTTATGAACCTGTTGATGTAATTATTACCGATGCTGTGGGTAAGCAAGTTGGTTCATACCAAATTGTCAATTCAAATAAATTAAGTATTAATACGTCATCATTAAAACCTGGGATGTACTTTTATAAAATAGTAAATGAAAACAATGTAATGCATTCGGGTAGGTTTGTAATTAACCAACATTAAAATTGAATGGCTAATACAAGACAATAAATCAGAATCCAATTTTTTCAACTCAATTTAAAGAATATATTCGCAGACGAATTTTTGGGGGATTAGCTCAGCTGGCTAGAGCGCTTGCATGGCATGCAAGAGGTCATCGGTTCGACTCCGTTATCCTCCACAAAAAAATCTAAACGCTTGCATGCCCCGAATACTTTAAGGGAAGAGGTCATCGGTTCTCCCGATAGCTATCGGGACGTTATCCTCCACAAAAAAATCTAAACGCTTGCATGCCCCGAATACTTTAAGGGAAGAGGTCATCGTTTCTCTCGATAGCTCTCGGGACGTTATCCTCCACAAAAAAA
>CANKGI010000024.1 GCA_947481365.1 Bacteroidota bacterium
CAGATATATCTTTTACTAGAAACGATCTTCCTTTTTTTCTGGTTTTTTTATTCTTAGTTAAATAAATAAGGCAATGTTAAATTCAACATATGATTTATTTGAAATTTTAAATTCGTTTCATGACTCTATAGCTGTTTTAGATTCAAAAGGAGTTATTGTATTTAGCAATGATTATTGGAAGCAATTTTCAAATGATAATTCTGGCGATTTAAGAAAAACAGATTTAGGAGTAAATTATTTAGAAGTATGTGGGAGAAATGGAAACATAGGAACAAAGCCATCAAATGGAATTTTAAAAGTAATGAGTGCCGAAATTCCCGTTTTCGAAATGGAGTATCCTTGTGATACATTGTACAGTATTGAGTGGTTTTTATTACGTGCAACTTCAATAAAATCGAAACCTGAATTGACTTTAGTGTCTCACACTAATATTACTAGGCTCAAATACGCTGAAGAACTTATGGAACAAAGTCACACCCGGCTGTATGAAATAAATTCAAAACTCAACTCAGCAATGTTCAAAATTGTTCACGATATTCAAGAGCCGTTAAATAATATTCAGGGGTTATTGAATTTAGCAAATGACGAGAGACATATTAATGAATCTAAACAGTATTATTCACTCATTGAAAAGAGTGTTTTTAGTCTAAAGAAGTTTATCCAACAAACATTAAAGCTTTCAAAAGTTAGTGATAAATCTGAATTTATTTTCTTCCAAACAATTTTTGAAGAATATTATGAATCTGTAAAATATTCGGAAAACTGTAAGAAGGTTTATCTCAAATTTAACACTGTTCAAACGGGTGGATTTTATACAATCAAATCAGAAATCGTTTCGGTTATTTCAAATATTATTAGTAATAGTTTTAAATATTACGATAAAGAAAAGGACAATCCATCAATTTTTGTTTCAGTAAATGTGACTGAAACTTTAGCAGATATAACCATTAAAGATAATGGAATTGGAATTAGTCAAGGTCATATTGATAAAATATTTGATTTGAATTTTCAAGTAGATGAAATGGAAAGCGGTGCGGGTTTGGGCTTAAATATGGTAAAAAAATCTGTTGATATTCTTAATGGAAAATTATTCATTAACTCCAAAATTGGAGAAGGGACAGAAATAAAAATAGTTTTACCTAATATGAGAAAGTAGTTTATTAATTCTTGATGTGCCGATTACAGATAAAATGATTTCAAACTAAGAGAAATCAGAGATGGGCATTAAAAAGCAATTTCGTTTTGCTTGTAAAATTCCAAAATATTTTCGTATGCTTTTTGTTGAACTGATGTTAAATTTTCGGGGCGGCAATGTATGCTTACAGTTAATTTTACTATACCTCCGGCAAGTTCATTTATAAAAATAACAATTTCATTTTCTCTAAGTACACGGTCGTCTTTATAAATAGCATCACGAATTAACTTCTTCATTTCTTCCAAATTTTTATCGGAAGGAATTGAAACCGTTAAATTCAAATTCAAAAAATCTTGTTTGTTATTATTTACAATTGCCGAGTTTGAAACACCACCGTTGGGTAATATCACAGTTCGATTATCGGGCAACAATAAAATGGTGCTAAATATCTGAATTTCATAAACCTTTCCAACAAATCCAGATACTGTAATTGTATCACCAACTTTAAATGGTTTAAAAATTAAGATGAGTACACCACCAGCAAAATTTGCCAAACTTCCTTGCAATGCCAAACCAACGGCAAGTCCGGCAGCTCCAACAATTGCAGCAAGAGATGTTGTTTGGAAACCAATTTGTCCGGCAACAATAATGAGTAAAATAATTTTTGTGCCTAAAGAAAATAATGTTCGTAAAAATGATTGCAACGAAGATTCAAATTGTCTTCGTTGCATTTGTTTAACAATAATGTTTTCAAATTTTCCTAAAGCCCACCAGCCAACAAAAAGTGTGAGCAAAGCCAACACAAGTTGAGGTGCGAAATGTATAGCCCAATCAATTGCCTGGTCGATGTATTCTTCAATTTTTATAGGAGTCATAAAAAATCAGTTATATTTTCTTTGCTTTAAGAAGTGAAAAATCGGTGTTTACTTTTTTGATTGAATTTGAAAGATGACCGAGACCGTCAATTTCCATTTCAACAACATCTCCATCTTGTAGCCATTGTGGTTTAAAATTTTTATCGTTTAATAAACCTGTTCCATTCAATTCAAGAAAACATCCTGTACCAACAGTGCCACTGCCAATTACGTCACCTGGTAAAATGTCAACTCCATAAGCACAGCGTTCAATTATTTCTGCAAATGTCCAATCCATATCACATACATTTCCCTCACTTACAACTTTTCCATTTACCCAACATTTCATGTTTAGATTATAGTTATTTCCAATATGATTTGTTTTGGCAGGAACCTTAAATTTCTCTAATTCATCAGGGGTTACAAAGTATGGACCTATAACGGTCGAAAAATCTTTTCCTTTTGCAGGACCGAGGTTGAGTAACATTTCTTCCATTTGCAAAGTGCGTGCGCTCATGTCGTTCATAATCATAAATCCCGCAATGTAATGATCAGCATCAGCAGCTTTAATATTGCGTCCTTTTTTGCCAATTACAATGGCAACTTCTAATTCAAAATCAAGCTTTTCAAAATGATCAGGCATACAATCTATTTGTCCGGGGCCTTGAATAGCATTGTGATTTGTGAAATAAAATATAGGATACTGGTCAAATTCTTTTATCATCTCAACGCCACGGTTTCTGCGAGCTGCAGCAACATGTTGACGAAATGCATATCCATCTCTGCACGAAGTAGGTTGAGGAACAGGAGCTTCCAACATAACATCTTGTTCTAATAAAAAAGGTGTTGTAACTTTTCCTGCAACAATTTTTTCGTTCCATTTTTTTGCCTTCGTCATCATTGCTTCTCCTGCAAATAAAAATTTGCGCATTTTATCCGGAAAAGAATTATCGAGTGATTTCAATGACCAGATTTTTCCATCGTGAATAATTCCGAGTTGGCTGGTTTTGTTGTGTGTGTATGATACGAGTTTCATTTTTTCTATTTTATATTAACGTTTACAATATTCGACAAACATTTGAAGAAATGGTTTTACTAATGTTTCTTTTTTAAAATGAGTAGTTCATTTTTGTTGTATTGAATTTGAAAATTGCTGTCATTCATATATTTCTCAACTGCCATTTTAAAATCATTTCCATTCAACGGATAAGTGCTGCTATTCGCAGTAAAAAGAACAATATATTCGGCATCCCAAACCACCGGAAAATGATAAATTTTATCTCGAAAGGCAAGGTGAGGAGCAATGCAGCTTGAAACCGAAATTCTTGCATTATCAGGAATGGAACTTAGTAGATGATTAATTTCGGTAATATTAAAAGGTGTTTGATAGTGAATGTTTGAGTAAAACGCTGTGTTGGTTTTGTTGTACCACAAAGATTTTCTGTTTTCTATTGTTGAATAAGTAAAATAGATGGTCATAAGCGTTGTTAAAACACCCAATGTGTATCTCAAATTATTTAGTTTAATTTTTTGTAAAAAATCTGATAAGCATAAACTTAATATAGGAACAAATTCAATTGAGTAATGCCCGTTTATTCCCCACAATGCATAATCGTTCGAAAACAATTTTTGAGCATAAATTGGCACTAACATTAAAAGATAATAAGGTCTGAACAAGAGTGCATATCCACCCGAAACAAGAATCATCAGATGCAATTCTGATTTAATTCCGAAAGTTAATTCATCATTAAACGGACTTTCGAAAAGTAATTTTATGATTTTGTAAGGTTGATGAAGGAGGTTGGAAATAAAGTCAGAAAGTGAGTTTCCTATTAATGAATATCGGTCTAAAACATGCGTTACTATTCCTTCTCGAAGTGAAGGCATAACATATCCAACAATGAATACAAAATATATTACAGCGAAAACGATTAATGGAATTTCGAGTTTAAATATCTTTTTGTAATTGAAGTTTTTGCGGTTTTCGAAATACATTTTTAAGATTAACCCTAACAATATAAAAGCTAACCACAGAGCCATATTTTCTTTTGAGGCAAGTATCAGTAAAAAGAAAATGATGATTTTTTTTGTGTCGGCTTTTTCGTGATAATAAATAAGCCACGGAACAAACATTGCAGCTATTACATTATTATGGTAATCAAAAGAAAGAGCCGAGTAGATGCCGAATATGCTGCAGAATTGGATGAAGATGATTAAAGGGATTGCAATTCCTGAGTGATGAAGTTTTGCATATTGATAAATTCCGATGCCACCGAATAAGATAGCAACTATTTGAATGATGAGCAATGTATACGAGCCGAAAATATAATAAAATGGTGAAATAAGTATTGTGATTGGCGAAAAATGATCGGCAAAATAATTCATCTCATCACCCATAATATCGAGTGTAAAATGATTCATTTTTAGGTGAGCAAAACTATAAATAGCTTGATTAAACATTCCTAAATCAAGTGCAGCTGTTCTGTACAAGTAATGATTTACGAGAGAAACAGAACAGAAAATGGCAGCAAAAATGGAAATGATAATGAGCAGAAATATTTTTTCGACAGTACTTATCTGTTTCATTTCTGTTTAAGTTTAATTATCAAATCAAGTGTATCAGAAAGTTGATATTAGAGTTTTGGGAAATTTATTCTATCCGGAATAATAAAAACTCTTTCAAATTCGGGAAGTACTTTTCTGTATAAATTATGAGCTTCGAGTTTAGTTCTGAAATCGCCAACACGAACTTTGAAATAAGGTTGCTGATAAATCAGGTAAGTGTCGAAACCTGGATGAAGTTGAGTAAATTTCGTTCGAGCATCTTGAGCCGATTTTCTTTCAGAACCAAAAAATATCTGAATGCGAAATCCTTGAATACTGTTACTAGCTTTATTAACTTCAATATTTCTATTAATTAAAGTATCGAGTTTTATATCGCCTTGAACTTGTACAAATTTATTTTGAGCTGATAAATTAAATGAAACAACCGATAGCGATATAACTAAAACAATGGCAATATGTTTTAACAAATATTTCACTGACTAACTTCATCAGCTATTAGTTGAATACTTGCAGAAGCACCTATTCTGTTAGCTCCAGCATCGATAAGTTTTTGTGCAAATGCAGCATCACGAATGCCACCTGCAGCTTTAATTTTTATTTTTGGAGGAAGTGTTTTTCTCATAATTTCGATTGCTTCAACTGTTGCTCCGGTTGGGGCAAAACCTGTTGATGTCTTTACAAAATCAACTTCACAATCTTTACAAATACGACAAGCTTTTTCAATTTCTTCATCATTGAGATATGCAATTTCCAAAATCACTTTAACAACTTTGTTTTGAAGATGGCAAGCAGTTGTTACTGCTTGAATATCGTTTTGAACAGATACATAATCACCCGATTTAAAGGCTTGTATATTCATTACCATATCAATTTCATCAGCTCCCGAAATGATCGCTTTTTTAGTTTCTTCAACTTTTGCAGCAACCGTTGAATATCCTAATGGAAATCCAACCACGGTTATAATTTTTACAGGTGATTTTTTAATTGTTTTTTTTGCCAATTGAACAAAATATGGCGATATGCATACTCCATAAAAGCCATGTTCAACAGCTTCTTCACAAAGTTTAATGATATCTTGATTTGTGCAATCAGGTTTTAAATTAGTGTGTTCTATATATGCTCTCATTTCGGTTGCTATGTTACTTTCCATAGGATTATTTTAAAATATAATTTTCAAATTTAATTCAATTCGTCTTTACCGTGGCATTGTTTATATTTTTTTCCACTACCACATGGACAAGGGTCATTACGGCCAATTTTTACTGAATTTACAATTTGTTGTTGTTTATGTTCACTACTACCAGCATTGGCAGCTGCGCGCTGAGCAGCCATTTGTGCTTCAGCAATGTCATCAGTTCTGCTGGTTTGTAATTTTGGTTGCTGAGATTTTAATGGCTGACGTGCTTCTTTCACTTCACTTGCATCTTGAACCGGAATAAAACCTTTGAATAGCATTGACAATAAATCTTTATTCACTCGGCTCAACATATCTTTAAATAAATTGAATGATTCGAGTTTGTAAATAAGCAAAGGGTCTTTTTGTTCGAAAACTGCATTTTGAGCCGATTGTTTCAACTCATCCATTTCGCGCAAATGTTCTTTCCATTCATCATCAATTATCCAAATCGAACAAAATTTTTCGAATGTTTTGGTAATTTCCTTACCATGATTTTCGTATGCACGTTTTAAATTAACGGGTATTTGCATGTTACGAATACCATCGGTAAACGGAACGCCAATACTATCAATTTGGCCACCTCGATTTTCGAACATATCTTTTATAATCGGAAATGCACCAACAGCAATTTGAGATGATTTATGATTGTAATAAGCAATTAATTCTTCGAATAATTTTTCGCCAACCGCTTCAACTTTTCCAGCATAAAAGGATGTTTCATCCAAGGTTGTATCGAATGCAAAAATACGAAGCACTTCAAATTTAAACTCGGTATAATCCTTTAATTCCTGATACGTGTCAACCAATTCGTGGCATACATCGGCAAGTGTATTATTAATATCGAGTTCTAACTTTTCGCCATATAATGCATTTCTTCGTTTAGTATAAATTACTTCACGCTGAGAGTTCATCACATCATCATATTCGAGCAAACGTTTACGAATACCAAAATTATTTTGTTCAACTTTACGTTGAGCGCGTTCAATATTTTTGGTAATCATTGAGTGTTGAATATCCTCTCCCTCTTTCATTCCCAACCTGTCCATGATGGATGCAATACGTTCGCTTCCAAATAAGCGCATCAATTCATCTTCAAGAGAAACATAAAATTTAGAAGAACCCGGATCACCTTGACGACCTGCACGACCACGTAACTGTCTGTCTACACGTCTCGATTCGTGACGCTCTGTTCCGATAATCGCCAAACCTCCAGCTTCTTTTACACCTTCTCCAAGTTTGATGTCGGTACCACGACCAGCCATATTTGTTGCAATGGTAACTGTACCTTTTTGACCAGCTTCGGCAACAATATCAGCTTCGCGTTGATGTTGTTTTGCGTTGAGCACATTGTGTTTTATTTTTCGAAGAGTGAGCATTCGGCTCAGCAATTCAGAAACTTCAACTGATGTTGTACCAACAAGAGTAGGTCTTCCCGCTTCAACCAATTTGGTTATTTCATCAATAACTGCGTTGTATTTTTCACGTTTCGTTTTATAAATGATGTCATTATCATCTTTACGAATCATATCGCGATTGGTTGGAATAACAACCACATCGAGTTTATAAATTTCCCAAAATTCACCTGCTTCAGTTTCTGCAGTACCGGTCATACCAGCCAGTTTGTGATACATGCGGAAGAAATTTTGAAGCGTAACAGTTGCATATGTTTGAGTGGCTGCTTCAACTTTTACATTTTCTTTTGCTTCAATTGCCTGATGTAATCCATCTGAATATCTTCTACCATCAAGAACACGACCTGTTTGTTCATCAACGATTTTAATTTTTCCATCTTGAATGATGTATTCCACATCACGATCAAACATGCAATAAGCTTTGAGCAATTGATTGATGGAGTGAATACGCTCCGACTTAATCGAAAAATCCAACATCAATTGTTCTTTCCTTTTCAATTTTTCTTCATCTGAAATAGCTAATTTTTCTATTTCGGCAATTTCACTTCCCACATCAGGTATGATGAAAAAATGAGGATCTTCACCCGATGCAGTAATGAGCTCAACACCTTTTTCGGTAAGGTCTACAGAGTTTTGCTTTTCATCAATTACAAAATAAAGATCGGCATCAATTTTATGCATTTCCTTTTGTTGATCTTGTAAAAAGAAGTTTTCGGTTTTTTGTAAAATCTGACGAACGCCTAGTTCACCAAGGAATTTTATGACAGCCGAATTTTTTGGCAGACCTCTATAAGTTTGTAGTAATTTAAATCCACCATCTTTTTCGTTTCCTGCAGCAAGTAATTTTTTTGCATCAGATAATGCTGTGTTGATGTATGTTTTCTGAGTGTTAACTAATCGCTCAATTCTAGGTTTAAGAATATGAAACTGCTGGTCATCTCCTTTCGGAATTGGTCCGGAAATAATTAAAGGTGTTCTGGCATCATCAATTAAAACCGAATCCACTTCATCCACCATTGCATAATGATGTTTGCGTTGAACAAGACTTTGAACATCGGTTGCCATGTTATCACGCAAATAATCAAAACCAAATTCATTATTTGTTCCGTAAGTGATATCAGCCAAATAAGCGCTTCTTCTTTCTTCCGAATTTGGCTCGTGATAATCAATACAATCAACTCTTAATCCATGAAATTCAAACAATGGAGCATTCCATTCGCAATCTCGTTTTGCCAAATAATCGTTAACAGTAACGATATGAACTCCTTGTCCGGCAAGGGCATTTAAATAAGCCGGTAAAGTTGAAACGAGTGTTTTTCCTTCACCCGTAGCCATTTCAGATATTTTTCCTTCATGAAGTACAATACCTCCAATCAACTGAACATCATAGTGAACCATGTTCCAGGTAACCATATTTCCGGCAGCTTCCCATGTGTTGCTCCATATAGCTTTATCTCCCGATATTTTTACAGGCTTAACTGGTCGAGTAACGGTCGATAATTTTTTGTCGAAATCGGTAGCAGTAACTTCAATTTCTTTTACTTCAGTAAATCTACGGGCTGTTTCTTTTACTACGGCAAAGGCTTCGGGCAATATTTCTTTCAATATAACTTCGAGTTCTTCATCACGCGTTTTTACAAGCTTGTCAATCGACTTGAATAATTCGTCTTTGTCGTGAATATCAATGTCTTCAATTTCGATCTTGCCTTTTAATTCGTTTATTTCAGTATCAATCCCTGAGAGGTGCTCTTTTATCCGTTGTTTTAACTCATTTGTTTTTTCACGAAGTTGATCATTCGTAATGTTCTTAAGCTTTGCAAACTCGTCAGTTACCTTAGTAACTAGCGGATAAATGGGTTTTAAATCACGATCAGATTTGCTTCCGAAAACTTTTGTAACTGTTTTAAATATGGTACCTAACATCAGGTTGTTTTTTTGAAAATAAGTTGGTAAAAATAATACAAATTTATTTATGCTTGTGAAGTTTTAGGACACATTTATCTAGCCAAAATATTTTGAGCGTTATTTTGGCATGTTAAGTACATTTAATTTTAAATATTTTTTATATGAAACCCTTAATTTCTACCACATTACTAATTGTTCTATTGAATTTTTGTTTGTCAGGTTTTTCCCAAAATACCAAAACCAATTCGATAAAATTAAATGACAATTCAACAAATAACACTCCTAACGCAACATCATCACCCAACATTCGGAGTGGCTCGGGTAGCAACAGTGCATTTGTAGGAGCGGCATTGATTGTGGGTGTTAGTCAGAATGATTTTAATAAAACCAGTAATGGAGATGTAGGAGTGGGCTTGGCTTTAAATTTTATGTACAATTTTATGGGAACTGATGCTGCACCTAAAAAAGCAGTTAACGTAATGTTGGGGGTGAATTTTGAGTACTTATATTTTGGTGGTAAAAGTAATTCGAATAATTACGATGACCCTGCACCATATAATGCAATTACCAATAAGGTTACAACTTCTGTAAATAGCAATGCTTATTCATTGTTGCTCAATTCAAGGGTAGAGTTTTTTCAATTACCCGTAAAACCATTTATCGAAATTTCGGGTGGAGGAAGATTATTTAACGGGAATGAAACGTATACCATAGATAGAAGCCAGAAATCGGGAACTATTTTGCCAAGTGGCATCACTTTTAAACCCACAACCAAAACCGATAGCAAATCGTTGCAAGCCGATTTTGTTGGAACTTGTGGATATGGAGGAGGTTTGGCAATTGATATGACAAAAAAAGTTCGACTCGAGTTAAAAGTGATGTATATGATTGGAACCAAAGCTTCTTATATAGATAAAGACTCGGTGAAAATTGATCCAATTACGGGAGATGTATCATATAATGTCATCAAATCAACAACCGATATGCTGATACCGAGTGCTGGAGTTTCAGCCTTTTTTTAATTAATCGGTAAACAATAATTATCTTTCAATCGTTTAATTACTTTTACTTTTCGAATTCATTCTTGTTAATTTGCTAATCATCTAAATAAAAAAATGAAAATTACTGATCATATAAAAAACGCAAAGAATACACTTTTCTCCATTGAAATTCTTCCGCCATTAAAAGGGAAAGATATTAAATCTCTTTATGATGGTATCGATCCGTTGATGGAATTTAAACCAGCGTTTATTGATGTAACATATCACCGCGAAGAATATATTTTAAGAAAAAGAAAAGACGGAGGATTTGATAAAGTATTTACTCGTAAGCGTCCGGGAACCGTAGCTATTTGTGCCGCATTAATGAATCGTTATAAAGTAGATGCGGTACCTCATTTAATTTGTGGTGGATTTTCGAAAGAAGAAACAGAAAATGCATTAATAGATTTAAATTTTTTAGGCATCGAAAATGTATTGGTACTTAGAGGCGACAGTGTTAAAAATGAACCCAACTTTGTTCCTGAACCCGATGGTAATAAAAACTCACTTGAACTTTTAGAACAAGTTACCAATATGAGTAAAGGGCAGTATCTCGATGATGAACTTGAAAATGCTAACCCTACAAATTTTTGTATAGGTGTTGCAGGTTATCCCGAAAAACATTTCGAATCGCCTAACATGAATGCTGATTTGAATTTCTTAAAACGAAAAGCAGAGAGTGGTGCAGATTATATTGTAACGCAATTGTTTTTTGATAATAAAAAGTATTTTCAATTTATGGAAAGTTGTAAGCAAATGGGTATTGATATTCCAATTATTCCAGGTATAAAACCATTGGCTACAAAGAAGCAATTAACACTTTTGCCAAAATTATTTCATATTGATATACCACATGAATTGGTTGAAGCAGTAGAAAAATGTAAAGATGATAAACAAGTTAAGCAAGTTGGTATTGAGTGGGCAATTCATCAATCACTTGAGTTGAAAAAAGCAGGAGTTCCTGTTTTACATTACTACACAATGGGACTTAGTGAAGCAACTAAAGGTATAGCAGAAAAAGTTTTCTAATAAAAGCAGAAAGAAAACAAAAGTAAGCCGAGCGGTTTATTTTGTTAAAATATCATCTCTCTTTAAATCCATCCATCGGTCATTTTTTTTCTTGCCGGAATAAGAATGTTTGGCTTTTTTAGGTTCTTGGTAAACCGAAAAGTTTGGTTTGCATGCGCCTAAAAATATTAAAACCATTACACAGAAAAATACTCTTTTCATATTAACTCGTTTTGATTCACCAAATATTTATAAAATAGTTTAAAAAACAATAGATTTTAATCATCTATTTTAGTTGATTTTGTACAAAAAGTGAGAAGTATTTTATACTGTATTTCGTGAAAATGTGGAGCTGGAGGGAGTCGAACCCTCGTCCGGAGATAGAATTGACACGCTTTCTTCATGCTTAGTAGTGCGTTACTTTTCGAAGATTAACAGGCCGCACATCTTGCCAACTAATCCCTTAGGTCTCTTATTTTGCAAAGTTTAGAAACCAATCAACCTTGCAGTCTTGTGCGTTGACGCCTCTATTGTTGAGCAGCACAAGCTAAGCCCAACGAGACGAAGGCATTACGTAATCAATCCTGATTAGGCAGCCATTGCGAAGTTATCGCCTGTTATAGTTTTGAGCATTGATATTAAAGTGCCAATATCCCAAAGCACTGCATGCTTACGTGCAGATTGCACATCCCGTCAATTCCGGTCAGCCCCAAAGAACGTTTTCAATTAAAAAGTAAAAATTATAAATGTTAATTCAAATTAATTGAGGTGCGAAGATACTCTATTTGATAATTTGATGATGATAAAATTTGATAATAAAAGTTAGCAGCATGTTTTATAATAATCAAATCATCAAATTGTTTAATTGTCAAATCATAAATTATATTCGCGGCATGACAAACGACCAATATAAAAACGTAAAGTTAAGGGTAGATGACCTGAGGGGGTATCTTTGACGTTGATGCAAAACTTCAATTAATAAAGGATCAGGAAGAGATTAGTCATGGTCCAAATTTTTGGGACGAACCGAAAAAAGCAGAAATTATTTTAAAACACATTAAACAGACCAAAATCTGGACAGATGCTTTTGAAAATACCCAAAGGGTTTTTGATGATTTAACTGTACTCAAAGAATTTTTTGATGCTGATGAAGTAAGTGAAGAAGAAGTAGATGAGCAATATGCTAAAACAATTCAGAGTGTGGAAGAATTGGAGTTTAAAAATATGCTCAGTGGTGAAGAAGATCAGTTAAATTGTATCATTAGCATAAACTCTGGAGCAGGCGGAACCGAGAGTCAGGATTGGGCAGAGATGCTCATGCGTATGTATTTGATGTATGCCGATAAGCATAAAATGAAAGCCGTTGTTCTTGATGAACAAAAAGGTGACGGTGCCGGAATAAAATCATGTTCAATAGAAATTCAGGGAGATTTTGCCTACGGATATTTAAAAGGCGAAAATGGTGTTCACCGTTTGGTGCGTATTTCTCCTTTCGATTCGCAAGCACGCAGACATACTTCTTTTGCATCTGTTTATTGTTATCCTTTGGTTGACGATACGATTGAAATTGAAATCAAAGATGCCGATATCGAAATTCAAACTTCGCGCTCGGGTGGTGCAGGTGGGCAAAATGTAAACAAGGTTGAAACAAAAGTTCAGCTTACACATAAACCTTCGGGGATTGTAATCGTTTGCCAAGTTGAACGTTCACAAAATGCAAACAAAGAACGTGCGATGAAATTATTGAAATCGCAATTGTACGAAATTGAAATGCGAAAATTAAACGATGCGAAGACTGCAATTGAAGCGGGAAAAAAGAAAATAGAGTGGGGCTCGCAAATTCGTAATTATGTATTTCATCCGTATAAATTGGTGAAAGATTTACGTACCGGTGTTGAAACTTCAAATGTGCAAGGTGTGATGGATGGTCAGCTTGACGAATTTATCAAAGCATATTTGATGGAATTTTCGCAACATTAATTTCTATTTCCTTTGAATAATTCCTGCTTGTGCTTGTGCGGTTGGCATAATAGTTAGCTCGTTTATGTTTACATGTTTTGGTCGCGAAACGGCATACCAAATTGCATCAGCAATATCGGCTGCTACAAGGTTATCAAAACCATCATAAACTTTTTTGGCACGTTCTACATCGCCATGAAAACGCACAATAGAAAATTCTGTTTCAACCGCTCCGGGATGGATTCCTGTAACTTTGATATCATGTTTTAATAAATCAATACGCATTGATTTTGTTAATGCATCAACAGCAAATTTTGTTGAGCAATACACATTTCCATTTGCATAAACTTCTTTGCCTGCAATCGAACCGATATTCACAATGTGTCCTGAATTGTTTTTTATCATCAACGGAACAATGTTTCGGGTAACATAAAGCAAACCTTTAATATTGGTGTCAATCATTTTATCCCAATCATCGGTATCGCCTTCGTCTATAGTCGACATGCCGCTTGCCAGTCCTGCATTGTTAATTAGCACATCAATTTTTTGCCAACCGGTTGGAATATTTTTTATGGCATTTTTTACTTCATCCAATTTTCGTACATCAAAAATGCTGAGCAATATTTTTACCGAATATTTTTTCTCGAGTTCTGCTTTAATTTTTTCTAATCTGTCGCTTCTGCGTGCATTTAAAATAAGATTGAAATGATTTGCAGCAAAAATTTCGGCAGTGGCTTCACCAATTCCCGATGAAGCTCCGGTTATGAAAACAGTTTTGTTATGAGTCATATTAATTTCGTTATTTTATACTTTAAAAATATCTTTCGAAAATATAGAATTATTCTTTTTACATTTACACCGTATGAATTATATCATCGAAAAGAGCGATCAATATTCGTTAATAAAACCCGATATAAAAAAAATCGATCAGCAAACTGCAAACAGCTTGCGTGATAAGGTTTTGCATGAGGTGGCATCGAGCAGTAAATATGTTATTGTCAATATTCAGTATGTTAAAGATTGTAATGCCGATGGAACCCGTGAACTGATAAAGCTGGGTTTGGATTTGCATAATAATGGTGGAATGCTCATTATTACTTATGCCGATTTGCAATTCACACGTTTGTTCGAAAAAGCAGATATTACTTTTATTCCCACCGATGTTGAAGCGAGAGATTTTGTTTTTATGGATCAGCTCGAGAAACAGTTTTTAGATATGGATGATGACCAAAAAGCAGAGTAAGGAGATTTTTGTGAAATGAGTTTTGAATTAACAATTTTAGGAAATAGTTCAGCTACTCCAACACTTGATAGGCACCCATCAGCGCAATATCTCAATTTGCTTGAGCATCATATTCTCATTGATTGTGGTGAAGGAACACAAACGCAAATGAGTAAGTACAAAATTCGTAAATCTAAAATCGAACATATTTTTATTTCGCATGTTCATGCCGATCATATTTTAGGTTTGCCGGGTTTGATTTTTACCATGAATTTAAATCAGCGAACGATACCGCTTCATATTTATGGGCCCCAAAGTATTTTTGAGATTATTGATATGTTTCTAAAACACTCCGAAACAGCTTTAAAATTCGAAATCATCAGACATGTTACCAATCATCAGATTACCGAAATTATTTTAGAAAATGCTTTGGTAAAAGTTACTTCTTTTCCTTTGTTTCATCGTGTTCCAACTACAGGTTTTATTTTTCAGGAACAACGAAAACTAAAAAGAATAAACATGCAGGCATGCGATAAATTTCATATTCCGTTTACTTATTTTAATGATTTAAAACGAGGAAAAGATTACATGAGTGCTGATGGTAAAACATATATCGAAAACGAAAAATTAACTTTTGATGCCGGTTCAGCTTTGAGTTATGCTTATGCATCGGATACTATTTTTGACGAACGTGTAGCTGCGTCTGTTGAAGGCGTTAAAGTACTTTATCACGAGTCGACTTTTGCACACGAGAAACTTGAAAGAGCAATTGAAACCATGCATACTACAGCTATTCAGGCAGGCGAAATTGCTAAAAAAGCCAAAGCCGATAAATTAATTATTGGGCATTTTTCTTCGCGTTATACCGATTTAAATGAATTGTTGTTTGAAGCAAAAACACAATTTGAAAATACCGAATTGGCTATTGAAGGAAAAACTTTTATTATAGAATAAAGAAAATTACTTTGTTTTTTTCTTTTCGTTTTCTCTCTTCTTATCTTGTTTTGTTGCGCGGCTGTTACCAAAAACTGAAACAGCAAAATATCTTCCCGGATACTCTTGCATATCTTTCATGAGCGAATTTAATTCGATGCTCGATTTGTTTAAATTATCGTAAAGTTCTTTATCGTTTGCCAGCTTGCCAAGTGAGCCTTCGCCTTTATTTATTTTTTCGATGGTGATGGCAAAATCACTCATCACAAGGTTTACATTATTTATTGTTGCTGTTAAATTTGATGCTGCTATCGAATCAGAAATGTATGAAAGGTTTTTAAGCATTTTGGTAATTACCTCGTTGTTGTTTCGGAGGTTTCGCATAATTGATTCGGCATGAGTAAACATATCGCTCAATTTTTCAAATTCGTTTGTAGATAGTTTATCAAGTCTTTCGGTAACATTGTTTAAATGATTCATTGTTCCCGAAAAATCATGAATACCACTGGCCAGCTTTTGTGTGCCTGTAGAGTCAAAAATATCATTCATGCTCACCAACACTCGATCGAGCGTTACAAGTACTTGCTCACTTTTATCTTTTAATGGAGAAACCATTTGTGAAATAGTTGTAGACAGTGAAGCTTCAGTAGCCGAAATAAGTGTATCGCCTTCGTTTAATATTTCTTTATTATTTGTTAAACTAATTGCCAATATTTTGGTTCCAAGTAAATCTGAACTCGAAATGGTAGCAACGGTTCCTTTTGGTAATTGAATATCTTTTGTAACAGTAATGGTAACAAGTATTTTGCTTGCATCACCTTTGTGCAGCATGGTTATATCGGCAACCTGGCCAACATTAAGTCCATTAATGGTAACTTGAGTAGATTTTACAATTCCCTCCACATTTTCGTACACCACATAATAATTATTTTGACCCTTAATCAGGTTGTAACCTTTTAAAAAGTTATACCCCAGCACCAAAACGGTGATGCCCATAAAAGCAAAAGCACCAACTTTTAATTCTCTAGATAGCTTAATCACTCTATATTAGTTTTGTGGCAAAAATATACAAATACGCGTAAGTTCTGTAAATTCAATTTCAAGTTTTTAAAGCTATTTGCTTTCAACTTGCTTTTTATATTCAATAACTCCTTTGGTAATTGCGTCAACAATCTTTTGCTGGCCCTCATTGGAGGTTAGTTGCGAGCGGTCGTTTTTATTGCTCAAAAATCCGGTTTCGATAAGTATACTTGGCATTTTGCTTCTCCATAAAACCATAAAACCTGCTTGTTTAACACCACGGCTGGCACAATGAACTTTGGTAAAATTACTTTCAATAAGTGAGGCAAGTCGCAAGCTTTGATCGAGGTACGCACCTTGTAAAAACGAAAAGTAAATATGTGATTCAGGAGAGTTGGGGTCGAAACCTTCGTATTGTTCTTTATAATCTTTCTCCAATAAAATTACATCGTTCTCACGTTTGGCAATATCAAGGTTTCCTTCGCTTTTATGTAATCCCATCGAAAAAGTTTCGGTGCCAAATACATCAGTTTTCTTATTGGCATTGCAATGTACCGATATAAATAAGTCGGCATTATTGCGATTGGCAATACCGGCACGCTCGTGTAATTCAATAAACTCATCGGTTTTGCGTGTATAAATAACTTTTACGTCTGGCATCATTTTTTCTATCGTTTCGCCTAATTTCAACGCAATGCCAAGTGTTACTTCTTTCTCTCTAGCACCACCATACATGCATCCGGCATCATGTCCGCCATGTCCGGCATCAATAGTTATTAATTTTATTTTAGTTTTTTGGAGCGTAGTGGGTTTATTTGCAGTGAGCAATAAAAACAATATGCACAAAGTTGTGGTGGGTATTAATTTCACTAAGTTTTTAAGTTTATATAAGTTTGCGGGCATTGGCATATTCGGTTTACAATTTTAGAGTACTTTTATCACAGATAAAATCTAAAGGGATATTATTTATACCCCTGCTGATGTTAATTTGTTCAGTTGCTAGTGCTCAGACCCTTCCAGCAGCCAAAAGTAAGAAGCCTAAAACCGTTAAACATAAAGCTACAACGGTTAAGCAAACACCTGATTCGCTAAAATTAAAGGAAATAACAAATTTATTGGAAGTAGAAGATTCGTTGGAAAATTTGTTGATTAACAAAGTTGACCCGATTGATACGACTCAATTACGAAAATCGAAAAACGCTGTTAAGTCGAAAGTAAAATACACCGCCCGCGATTCAATTGTTTATAGTGCCGATAAAAAAGAAGTGTATTTATATGGCGATGCAAAAGTGAATTTCGAAGACCTTTTGTTAACAGCCGATTATGTTAAAATTGAACTTACACATAATTTGCTTCATGCTACCTATACAAAAGATACAGCAGGAAATAGAGTAGGGTTGCCAGTTTTTAAACAAGGCGAAAAAGATTATAAAGCCGATCAGATAAAATATAATTTTAAAACCAAAAAGGGATATTTAAGTGAGTTTAAAACCAAAGAAGGCGAAGGTTTTGTTAAAGGGAAAGATGTAATTAAAAACGAATCGAACGAATTTGGTATTCAGCATTCGTATTACACAACTTGCGATGCCGATACTCCGCACTTTCAAATTACTGCGGCAAAATTAAAAGTTATTCCCGAAAAGAAAGTTGTAGGCCTTTGGCCAAATCTGGTTATTGAAGGCATTAACACTCCGCTTGTTTTTCCGTTTGCAATCTTTCCTATAAAAAAAGGACAGTCATCGGGATTAATTATACCGCAATACGGAAGTGATATTAACCGTGGTTTCTTTTTTAGAGGTGGCGGATATTATTTTGGTTTGGGCGAGCATGCCGATATTCAATTAACTGGCGATATTTACTCTAATTTAAGCTGGGGTGAGCATACTGTTTTTAGATATTCTAACCGCTATCATTACAGTGGTAATTTGGTGTTTAATTACAACGAAAATAAATACGGATTGGAAGAAGATCCTAGCTTTCATCAGGATAAAGGTTTTCAGTTAACTTGGCAACATTCGCAAGATCCACGAGCGAGGCCGGGTACAAATTTCTCGTCAAATGTAAATATTGTGTCGAGCACTTATTTGGCAAACAATTCATACAATCTGTCAAACATTGTTTCCAATCAAATGAACTCTAGTGTTTCTTTTGGTAAATCGTTTGCAAACGGAAAGTATAATTTTAATACCAGTGCAAGGGTTTCGCAAAATACACTTACTCGCGATGTCTCTATTGGTTTCCCTGATTTTTCTTATTCGGTGAGTAGCTTTGCACCTTTTAAACCTAAACGCAAACCTGTTGCCGATAAATGGTATGAAAATATTACAACCAGTTACAGCATGTCGTTTAAAAACGAACTCAATACCAAAGATTCGCTTTTATTTAAATCACGAACAGCTACTGAACTTAACAACTTTTACGATTCAACCGGACGATTTGGTATGATGCACTCTTTGCCCGTGCAAACTTCGTTTAAGGTGATGAAATATTATACATTGTCGGCTCGTGTTGATATGACCGATTATATGTATTACAAAACCATCAGAAAAGTACTCGACACAACTGATAAAGAACACCCAATTGTGAGAACCCAAACAGTTGATGGTTTTGAAAATGCAATTTCGTACAGACCAAGTTTGCAACTGGCAACAAAATATTATGGTTTAAAACAATTTAAGAAAGGACCTATTTCGGCAATAAGGCATGTAATCAGTCCATCACTTGGTGTATCATATACACCCGACATGAGCGAATCTTCATACGGATATTATAAAACCTATACCGACCAATATGGTAAGCAGGTAAAATATTCGATTTTCGAAAGAGGAATTTATGGCGGTCCAGGAAATTATAAACAAGGCAATGCCGATTTTTCGCTAGATAATACGCTAGAATTAAAAGTGTGGAAAGGAAAAGATACCGCACGAAAAGAAGAAAAAGTGCAAATATTTGAATCGGTACGTGCCGGAGGTTTTTATAATTTCTTTGCCGACTCGTTAAATTTAAGCACCATATCATTATCGGCACGCACGAGATTGTTTAAAAACATTACACTTAATGGTAGCGCAAATCTCGATCCGTATCAAAATGTTTTTGATGTATCGAGTACAGGTTATAAATCGGTGAGGCGCATCAATCAATTTAGTTTAAACAACAATGGCGGTTTGGGTACAATTACCAATGGGCAAGTTGGTGTTTCGGCATCTTTTAACCGCGATATGATAAGAGGGAAAACTTACGATAAAAAAGGTTACGAAGGCGAGCTTAAATATTTAAACGATTTTCCTAGCGAGTATATTGATTTTAATGTGCCGTGGACATTAAGTGTAAACTATGTAGTAACCTATAATAAGTATAATACACTGAATGATAAAACCGCAAATAATTTTGCGCAAACACTAAGTTATTCGGGCGATTTTAATTTAACCAAAAAATGGAAAATTATGTTTAGCTCGGGTTACGATTTTAGAAACAATGCTCCATCAATTACTTCAATAAATATTATACGCGATTTGCATTGTTGGGAGTGGAAATTTGATTGGATTCCATTTGGCTACCGCCAAAGTTTTTTGTTTACGATACACGTAAAATCATCAATACTGCAAGAGTTAAAACAAACCCGCAGACGCGATTGGGCTGATAGAACAATTTAGGGATAATGCAGGATGCACAGATTCAAGATTCTTGATTTAGTATATTAAGTTTTCTTCAAAACTTTCGGTTCACACATTTGGTGGACGCCAGCCACACGCATTCAATTCCAATTAATCATTTTAAAATACCAAAACATTATAAATCGTATTTTCTATAGGTCGATATTTGTCATTTTGTGTCGATAGTTATTTTTTTTTGCTTCATCAGAAAATAAAATGGTGTCATCGGCAAATAATTTGGACTCCTCAGAAAACAATATGGAGTTCTCATAA
>CANKGI010000025.1 GCA_947481365.1 Bacteroidota bacterium
AGGTTACTTCTCCATTTAATTTTGTAATCGAAACAACATAATGCTGCATGCCAACTTCATTAGCTTCGAGCTCAATCGGAATGGTTGTAAAAAAATTGTTCCCGTTAACTGAAAACGATTTTGTAAAAACATTTTGCTCGGCAATTTTTTGTTCAACACCACTGCGAATATGATTAATAGTTAGTGTTACTTGCTCGTTGTTGCAACCAAATGATTTCACATCAATTTGTAGTGGAAACATATTTCCTTTATAAACAATATTGTTGTGTTTTACATTTTTGATAAGCAAATCTTTATGAAATTGTGTGTCGCCTAAGGCAATAGTAAATACAGGCGTATTCAACTTTTTTGCAGCATACAATGGATTGCTTCCTTCATTGTAAATTCCATCGGTTGCCAACACAATTGCTCCCAAATTTTGATTGCTGTATGCATCATCAATTTCATCAAACACCGATGAAATGTTTGTTTGCTTTTGTTTAAAGCTTAACTCATCAGTTTGTTTTAGATTTTTTCCAAACGAGTAAGTTTTAATTTCATAATCGCTACCTAGTTTGCTTTTTATTTTTTCAACAATTGCAGGAATTTCTTTTCGATATGATGCCGAATCTTTTGTTGCAATAATTGATTCCGAATCGTCAAAAGCCAAGATGATAAAAGGCTTTTCAACTTTTCGTGAAATGAGTTTCATCAACGGACCAAGCAACAAAAACAACATCAGAAAAATACTGAGAAAGCGAAATGCCATCAATCCATAAAGAAAAACTTTACGGTATTTTCCTGCGAGATCGAGTTTTGAATTGCGGTACAATAACCAACTTGCCAATGCCGCAATGAGCATGCAAACAAGTGAAAGCCAAAACGGATATTCGGTGGTTAGTTGCACAAATGAAATTAAAAATTAAAAAGTTGAAATTAAAATGCAGTAAGTAAAATCGTCATTCTAAAATCTTAAATCAAAAATATTACATTACCATTCCACCGCACACATTGATGGTTTGCCCGCTAACGTATGATGATAATTCGGATGATAAATATAATACGGTGTTTGCCACATCTTCAGGACTACCACCACGCTTCAATGCAATTCCTTTTGTCCATTCGGCACGTGTTTCGGGCGATAATGCTTCAGTCATTTCGGTTTCAATAAAACCTGGAGCAATGGCATTGCAACGAATATTACGTGAGCCCAATTCTTTAGCAACCGATTTTGTTAAACCAATCATTCCTGCTTTTGATGCAGCATAATTTACTTGTCCGGCATTGCCTGTAATTCCCACTACCGAAGTAATATTGATGATAGAACCGGCTTTTGCTTTCATCATGGGACGCATCACTGCTTTGCACAATGCAAACGCAGATTTCAGATTAGTATCCATCACCTCATCCCACATTTGTTCGGTCATTCTCATCATTAAATTATCGCGGGTGATGCCGGCATTGTTTACTAAAATATCTATCGTTCCAAATTCTTTTACAACAGCATCTACAATTTTTTCGGCTTCAGCAAATTCAGATGCATTGCTCTGATAGGCTTTAGCTTTTATACCTAGAGCTGTCAATTCATCTTCGAATATTTTTGCTTTTTCTACCGAGCTTACAAAAGTAAAAGCTACGTTAGCGCCTTGCTGAGCAAGTTTTAGCGCAATTCCTTTTCCGATTCCGCGAGTTGCTCCGGTAACCAATGCTGTTTTTCCTGAAAGTAATTTCATATTGTAAAATTAGTTTTGGTAAATGTAATGGCACAAATTTTATTGTGCAAATGGTTTGTTTTTAAACCGAAACCAAAAATAAACTACAGCACAACCAATTGCATCTGCAACCATATCCATCACATCAAAACTTCTTCCTAGTAAAACAAAAATTCCTTGCAAAATTTCTGTTAGAACTCCATATCCTGTGCTGATTAAACAACTGAATAAAACGATTTGAAGAAAATTTTTGTGTGAAGATTTTGTACGCGCTTTAATGAGCAACCATGCCTGAATGCCAAACAAAGTTGCATGAATGGGTTTGTCGTATTGAAAAATATCGAGCAAGTTAAAACCACTCAAACTGGCACTGCTAGAAAGTGTGGCAAACAAAATGCAAAATGCCCATGCAATGGAAAGCAGGTAATAGATATTTATAAAATTATTCTTCATTTTTTCCTGCTTCGAATAACGAATATTTATAATTCAATCAGTATTAAAAAAAATGTTAATCACCAGAAAAGTGTCATGCTGAACTTGTTTCAGCATCTATAATTTGAGATTCCGAATCCCGATATCAATCGGGACGGAATGACCAAAATTATTCGTTGATTGCTTTTATTCCCGGTAATTCTTTTCCTTCAAAATATTCGAGCAAAGCACCACCACCGGTTGATACATAACTTACTTCATTTTCGAATCCGAATTTTGCAACAGCTGCTGCACTATCGCCACCACCGATTAATGAGAAGGCTCCATTTTTAGTTGCATCAACAACAGCAATGGCAACTTGTTTGGTTCCGTTTTCAAATTTTTCCATTTCAAAAACGCCCATCGGGCCATTCCATAAAATTGTTTTCGAATTGCGTATGGCAACATTGTAATCTTCAACCGCTTTCGGGCCAATATCCAATCCCATCCAACCTTGCTCAATGTGTTTGTTATCGCAAACTTTCGAATTGGCATCGGCTGCAAATTTATCTGCAACAACCGAGTCAAATGGTAGCATCAGTTTCACACCTTTTGCTTCAGCTTTTTTCAAAAGTTCTAAACACAATTCCAATCTGTCGTCTTCGCAAAGTGATGAACCGATTTCATAACCCTGAGCCTTCAAAAATGTATATGCCATACCACCGCCAATAATTAAATTGTCAACTTTATTAATGAGGTTTTCGAGAATCAATAATTTATCCGAAACCTTTGCTCCTCCAGTAATTGCGGTGAACGGACGCTCGGCATTTTTCATCAGTTTTTCGGCATTGGCAATTTCTTTTGCCATTACATAACCAAAACATTTTGATTGAGGAAAAAACTGTGCAATTACAGCTGTTGAAGCATGTGCACGATGCGCAGTTCCAAATGCATCATTCACATAAACATTTCCGTAAGCCGATAATTTTTGTGCAAATGCTGAATCGCCTTTTTCTTCCTCTTTATAAAAACGCAAATTCTCAAGCAACATCACTTCACCAGCTTTTAAATTTGAGGCCATTTCTGCAGCTGTTTCACCAATGCAATCTCCAGCAAATTTTACAGGCACACCTAGCAATTCTGATGTTTTATTTACGGCATGTTTCAACGAAAATTTTTCAAAATCAATCGTACCGTCTTCTTTTAATTTTTTAAGCGGACGACCAAGATGCGACATCAAAATACATGCTCCTCCATCATTCAGTATTTTTTTGAGTGTTGGAATGGTGGCACGAATTCGTGCATCATCGGTAATGTTAAATTGTTTGTCCATTGGCACGTTGAAATCAACACGAATCAGCGCTTTTTTGCCTGCAAAATTTATGGTGTCTAGCGTTTTCATTTGAATAATAATTTGAATTTAGTGGCGCAAAAATAATTTTTATTGTTAGATTTAGCTCGAAATTTCGCAATAAAGAATATGAAGACTTTTTTACCTTTTGTTATCATCATTTCCATTCTGTTTTCGTGCAACAGTAAAAAAGAAAAAATGCTTTGCAAACGATGGCAAGTTGTGAATGTTATTTTTATTCACGGAAAAGATGACACAAAGAAAACCGACATTAAAAATGACAGCACCCAAGTTGTTGAACAAAATATTCTACGTGATATTTTGATGCGAAATATTTACGAATTTCACAATGACGGAACATACATGACTGGCAATCTTGCTGCAAGTTCGGGAGGTAAATGGAAATTGGATGGAAATGCTATTCGCTTTATTTTAGATAGCGATAAAGAGAGAAAGGAAAAAGAAATTCCTTATGAAAAATTGGAAAATGATTCGCTGATTTTGTTAATGAAAAACGACCAAACTTCATTTCAGATGAAACTGGTGATGACACCCATTGCACAATAATTCTAGTGCTCTACCTTCATCAACGAATCTTCGTCAACAGCATCTATTTGCGCTTTGATGGCTTTCTCAAGTGAATCCATTGATTTTTGATCGTTTAGCACTTGTGTCTCCACGGCTTTTTGTTCTTTTTCATCGAGTTTTTTTTCTCCCCCTCCGCATGATGAAAAGATGATGCTGAAAAAAATGGATACAACTAATAAAATTTCTTTTTTCATAACATGGTATTAACTGCGTAACACAAAATTTTGTCCAAGATAAACTTTTCTCACAATTTCATCATCGGCAAGTTCTTGAGCTGTTCCGGCTTTTAAAATTTTTCCTTCAAACAAAAGATAAGCTCGATCAACAATCGAAAGTGTTTCGTGAACATTATGATCGGTTATTAAAATGCCAATATTTTTATGCTTGAGCTTAGCTACAATTTGCTGAATATCTTCAACGGCAATGGGATCGATTCCTGCAAAAGGTTCATCTAGTAAAATAAATTTTGGATTAACTGCAAGCGCACGTGCAATTTCGCATCTGCGTCTTTCGCCTCCACTCAGCACATTTCCCGGACTTTTACGAACTCGGTTCAAACCAAATTCTTCGAGTAAACTTTCCACTTTATCGTTCTGTTCTTTTTTCGACAACTTGGTCATTTCGAGAACAGCTTTGATATTATCTTCAACACTTAATGTTCTGAAAATGGATGCTTCCTGTGGCAAATATCCTAAACCTTTTTGCGCACGTTTATACATTGGCAAATCGGTAATATCTTCGTCATTTAGCAACACACGGCCCGCTTCAGGTTTTACCAAACCAACGGTCATATAAAATGTTGTGGTTTTTCCGGCACCATTTGGACCAAGCAAACCAATACATTCGCCTTGTTCCACGAAAATAGAAACGTCATTTACAACGGTTCTTTTCTTGTATCGCTTAACCAGATTTTCTGTTCTTAGTATCATTTAGCCCCTCTTTAATCTCCCCAAAGGGGAGAAATATTTTACTAAAAATTTTTAAACTTCCAACTTCGTACATCCAACTTCCAACTTTTCTAATATGCTCTAGCTGTCACACCTTCCATAAAATTAATAAATGCTTTATTAACCACTTTGGTTCCACCAGGTGTTGGATAGTTTCCGCTAAAATACCAATCACCGGTATGGTCAGGACAAGCTTTATGTAAATTTTCAATGCTTTGATAAATCACTTCCACTTCGGCTCTAATATCGCTCGGAGTGACTATCTGAGCAACTTTAGCACTTATTTCATCATCAGTAAACAAGGCATATAAATCTTGTAAATAATTGACCATTTCTTCTTTAGGAAGTTTTTCTTGCGCTTTGCATTTTTGATAAACCGCATCCAAAAGATTTTCTTTTTTTCTTTCCTTTATCAAAGCAATCATTGCCTGAAAAGCCACAAAATCTTTTAAACGACTCATGTCAATTCCGTAACAATCGGGATAACGAATTTGCGGTGCCGATGAAACGATGATTATTTTTTTCGGATTCAACCTGTCAAGAATTCTGAGAATACTTGTTTTCAAAGTTGTTCCTCTAACAATCGAATCATCCATTACAATCAAAGTGTCTTTATCATTGTTGATGATACCGTAAGTCACATCATAAACATGTGCCACCATGTCTTCGCGATGCGAATCATCGGTGATAAAAGTTCTTAGTTTTGCATCTTTAACGGCAACACGTTCTCTTCGCGGATGAACACTCAAAATTTCTTTCAGTTTTGTTTGATCAATTTTATCTCCTGCTTTTTTTATTTCTGATAATTTCCAATCGTCAAGCAAATGATTGATACCGTCAATTAACCCGTAGAATGCTGTGTTGGCAGTGTTTGGGATATAGGAGAAAACTGAATTTTTAAAATCGTTGTTTACACGACTCATGATTTTTTCGGCCAATAAATAGCCAAGCATTTTTCGCTCTTTGTAAATATCACGATCGTTACCTCGCGAGAAATAAATTCGCTCGAACGAGCAAGAAGTTTTTTCTCCGGCAGGATTAATATTTACCTCTTCCACTTGTCCGTTTTTACGAACTATTAGTGCATTACCAGCACCCAATTCTTTTATCGATTTAAATGGAATATTAAATCCAGTTTGAATGGCCGGACGCTCACTCGTAGCAATTACAACTTCATCATCTGCATAATAAAAACACGGACGAATTCCGTTTGGATCACGGATAATAAATGCATCACCATGACCAATCAAACCAGCCATCACGTAGCCACCATCCATATCTCGTAATGAACGTTTGAGTATATTTTTTACATCAATACTGTTTGAAATAAGTTCTGAAATTTTTTTATTGCTATTGCCTTCAAGTTTAAATTTTGAAAAATTACGCTGATTTTCTTCATCCAAAAAATGACCAATTTTTTCGAGCATGGTAACGGTATCAGCTTTCTCGCGAGGGTGCTGACCCAATTCTACGAGAATATCAAAAAGCTCATCAACATTGGTGAGGTTAAAATTTCCGGCAAGCATCAAATTTCTGCTCATCCAATTATTCTCTCTCAAAAACGGATGGCACAAATCTTTGTTGTTTCCGCCATGTGTTCCATAACGTAAATGTCCGAGTAAAACCTCGCCAACAAAGGGTGCTTTCGATTTTAAATAAGTTGAATCTTTGGTTTGTTCAATGGTTCCCGACTTAGCAATTTTGTTGTTTATCTTCTCAAAAATCTCAGCAATGGCATTGCTGTCGTTTGCGCGTTGACGGAAAATATATTGCTCACCTGGTTCTGGGTTGAGTTTAATTACACCAACACCAGCGCCATCTTGCCCGCGGTTGTGTTGTTTCTCCATGAGGAGATATAATTTTTGCAGCCCGTAAACGGCTGAGCCGTATTTTTCCTGGTAATATGATAACGGTTTTAAAAGGCGGATGAATGCTATACCGCATTCATGTTTTATTGGATCACTCATACTGGTTATGAGTTGGCGAATTTAATATTTTATCGCAGTGCATGAAACCTATTTTTTTGATTCGGCAATGGCCATATCCAAAACCTGTAAAAAAGCCTTGGGATCTTTGTATCCAGGGTCGAGAAACAGCGATTTCTTTTTGGTAAAAACATAATAAACCGTTGGATAACCTGTAGATTCACCCCGAGATAACTGTCCGTAAAGCTGTGGCCCTGTTACAGTTTGATCATCTATTTTATACATCACATCTTTTATTTCGGGATTAAATTTTACCGGAATAAAATATTCGTTAATCTTTTTAATTACTTCGGCATTGCTGTAGGTGTCTTTATCCATTCGTTTGCACCAGCCACACCAATCAGTATAAGCATCAACCAGTAGAATTTTATTGGTTTTAACTGCTTTTTCATAACCATCGTTCCATCCAAGCCAAACCAATTTGTCGGATTGCTTTGGGGCAAATGAAACAAAGAGAAAAGGCGTTAAAAAAAGTAATGTCTTAATAAATTTCATGATTCAAATTGTGAACGCACTAAATAACAACAATCGTTCCTAATAACAAAATTGTGGTTTGCTTGAGTTTTTTTCTCCCGCAGACCTGACTGCCGTCAGGCAGGTTTCGCAGATTTTCGCAGAAGAACAAATCTTCGATAATTTGCGTTATGTATGTTTGTTAATCTGCCAAAGAAAAACAATCAACTGTACACTGCCAGAAAATTTATAAATTCGCCCTTTACCCATGCAGAACAATTATCATTTTCTTCTTCAGAAATTAGACGAGTTTATTCGTAAGTATTACAAGAACCAACTCATACGTGGTGCAATTTATTTTTTGATTGCAACACTGTTGAGTTTTTTGTTTGTGATCGTACTCGAGTATTTTGGCAGATATAACACAACTGTTCGATCCGTATTATTTTATTCATTCTCGGCATTTGCTGTTTTTTGCCTGATAAGGTTTGTTGCCATTCCGATTTCAAAAATATATCACATTGGCAAAACCCTCGATTACTCGGCAGCTTCAGCAATCATCGGAAAACATTTTCCTGAAGTAAAAGACAAATTGCTTAACACGCTTCAGTTAAAAAATGAAACAGCAAATCCAACTGATTCATCGTTGCTTAATGCAGCTATCAATCAAAAAATTGAATTGCTTAAACCTGTGCCGTTTGCATCGGCCATTGATTTGAAAAAGAATTTGCAATATGCCAGATATGCTTTGATTCCGATTTTATTGTATGCTGCGATATATATCATTTCGCCAGGAATGATAACTGATAGCTCGGAACGGATTTTAAAACACAACCAAGCTTTTAAAGCTAAGGCACCTTTCGAATTACTTATCGAAAACACAAAATTGGAGGCACAACAGTTTACCGATTTTGAACTCTCCGTAAAAGTTTCGGGAAAGGAAATTCCCGAAGAAGTTTTTGTGATGGTTAACGGCAACCCTTACAAAATGGAGAAAAAAGACAAGCTTCTATTTTCATACACATTCAGTAATCTGCAAAAAAACACATCCTTTCAATTGCATGCTGATGCCTTTTATACCGACAATTATGAAATTGAAGTTTTAGCAAAACCACTCATCATCAATTATCAGGTTCAGCTCGATTATCCTTCTTATACAGGCAAAAAAAATGAAACGTTAAATAATCCTGGTGACCTTTCTATTCCGGCAGGAACAACTGTTCATTGGAAATTTATTACGAAACAAACAGATGAAATATTACTTGGTTTTGGTGGTCCTGAGTTAATGGCCGAACAAAAAGAAAAAGACATTTTTACCTATGTAAAAAAGTTTTTTATTCCCGGAACATATTATATCAAAAACCGAAATGCAAAGGTTAGAAACAACGATTCGATGTTGTACAATGTAAATGTTGTTGCCGATGCATTTCCTGCAATTGTGGTTGAAGAAAATGCCGACTCGCTTACCGGCAAACATGTTTATTTTATTGGCGATGCCAATGATGATTATGGATTGACAAAACTTAATTTCAATTATCATTTCGTCAAATCAGAAAACAAAGAAAAAACAACATTGGGTGTTCAAACAAAACCTCTGGCACTTGATAAAAAAGAAAAATCGCAACGCTTTTATCATCAGTTTGATTTAGATGAAATAAATATTGAACCGGGCGATGAGCTGGAATATTATTTTGAAGTGTGGGATAATGATGGCGTTCACGGACCGAAATCATCACGCTCAAAAACAATGCTGTTTAAAACACCTTCGATTAAAGAACTGGAAGAAAAAACCGAAGCAGGCAATTCGGCTATGAAAGAAAAGCTGGAACAGGCTGTGAAGGATGCAAAAAGTTTACAAAAAGAAATGAAAGACCTTGAGCGCAAGATGCTCGAAAAACGTGAACTTACTTGGGAAGAGAAAAAGAAACTGGAAGAATTATTAGAACGCCAAAAAGAACTCAACAAAAAAATTGATGAGATAAAAAAAGAAAATAAACAGCACAACGAAAAAGAAGCTGAGTACAAAAAACAAAGCGAAGAAATGTTGCAAAAACAGGAGATGATTGAGAAAATGTTCAATGAGTTGATGAATGAGGATATGAAGAAAATGATTAAAGACATTGAGCAAATGATGCAACAACAAAACAAAGACATGATTAAGCAGCAGATGGATAAAATGCAGTTGAATGATAAAGATGTGCAGAAAGAACTCGACCGCATGCTCGAGCAATTCAAACAACTCGAACTCGAAAAGAAATACGAAGATGCCATTAGCAAACTGGATAAAATTGCCGAGAAACAAGAAGAGCTTGCCAAGAAATCGTCAGAACTTGCAAACGATAAAAAACTGAGCAAAGACGAAAAGAAAATTGCTGCCGATGAAATAAAAAAAGATCAAAAAGATCTCAAGAAAAAATTTGATGAGTTGCAAAAAGACCTGAAAGATATTGACAAGAAAAATAAAGAACTGGAAGAGCCTAAGCAATTAGAAAACACCGAAAAAGAGGAGCAGAAAATTGAAGACAAGATGAAAGAAGGTGAGGAGAAATTAGACAAAGGCGATAATAAAGATGCGGCAGACAAGCAAAAAGAAGCAGCCGAGAAAATGAAAGAGATGAGTGAGAAAATGAAAAATGCAATGAAAGATGCTGAAGAAAAAGAGCTCGATTTGGATGTAGATGCGTTGCGTGAAATTTTGGAAAACACCGTTCAGCTTTCAAAAGATCAGGAAGAATTATTGGCAAAGCAAAAACAAATAAATGGATACAACCCTCAATTTGTTGATTTGGGCAAGGAGCAGAAAAAAATAAAAGACAATGCAAAAATTATTGAAGACAGCTTGCTTGCATTGAGCAAAAAAGTTCCCGAGATACGTTCATTTATTAATCGTGAAGTGAGCAAGCTAAACGACCATATTGATAAAAGCATCAAAGCATATGGCTTGCGTAATTTTATGGAAATTCAAACACGCCAGCAAAATGCAATGACCGATGCAAATAATTTAGCTGTGATGTTGAGCGAGGTTTTGCAACAACTCCAGGCAAAACAACAAGAAGGGAAGTCGGGTAAAGAAGGCAAAAAACCAAAATCGGGAAAAGGAAAAGGCGAAGGCAAAGGAAGCGGAAAAGGAAAAAATGGAAACAAACCATCATTTGGCGGTATGAAAAAAATGCAGGAAGAATTGAACAAACAATTGCGTGAAGGGTTGAACAAAAACGGAACAGGAGAAAAAAATAAACCGGGAGAGAACGGAAAAAATGGTCAGCAGGGAAATGGCGGAAACGGCTCGCAACAAAATGGAAACATGAACAGCGAACAATTTGCACGCATGGCTGCACAGCAAATGGCAATACGCCAGCAAATGCAAAAAATGATGCAGCAAATGGGCACTAAAGAAAAAGAAAAATTTGGTGGTGGTGCAAAAATAAATGAGCTGCAAAAACTAATGGAAGAAACCGAAAAAGAATTGTTCAATAAAAAACTGAGTGGCGAATTGCTCATGCGTCAGCAGGATATTTTAACACGCTTACTCGATTCGGAAAAAGCCGAGCGCAGACAAGAGCAAGACAATAAACGTGAGGCCGAACAAGCCAAAGAAAAACCGCGAGCTGTTCCGCCTGATTTTGAAAAATACATCAAACAAAAAAATAAAGAGAAAGAATTACTCGAAACCATTTCGCCCGATTTGCAACCTTATTACAAAGAAAAAGCGAAGGAGTATTTTAATAAGATTGGCACGAATTAATTCCGTTTTACAATTTTATTTTCTAAAATTTCTCATTGGTATTATTTATCAAACAAACATAAATTTGTGCTATGACACGACTTTTAGAAAAAGCTGTTGAGCAATTAAAAAAATTGCCAAACAAAGAGCAAGACGAATTAGCTAAATTGATTATTGACGAAATCAGTTGGGATTATTCGTTTGAAAAAAGCGAAGAAAAATTATCAAATCTTGCGAAGGAAGCATTAGCTGAATATAAATCAGGCAAAACAAAACCGCTTAATCTGAAATAATTTCGGTAAGAACTGCAAGATTTAAGAATGCATACTCCGGTTTGCCTTTGCAAATAAAAACCGCATCTCAAAAATCATTTAAAATTTGGAAAGCAACTCCAACTCATCCGAGTTTACATTTTAAAAGGATTCACAAAAAGCAAGACATTTATTCGATAAGAATCACACTAGATTATCGTGCATTAGCCATAAAGCAAGAAGAAACATTTATTTGGTTTTGGATTGGAAACCATCGAGAATATGATGAATTGATTTCATCGTTTTAAAATAGAAAAAGCGAAAGAATATTTTAATAAGATTGGTGATTGAATTTAAAAATACCCTCTTTTAGGTATTGTCTAAAAATGCAGGCGCTCCTACTTTCGTCTTGCATTTAAATCATAATCTTATGGGCACTTTACAACAACTAATCGACATTACTTCAATTTTAAAAGAAGAAATCAAGAAGCTACATTTTGTTAGCGAAGACGTTTTAGTTTCAATTGATGATAAAATTTTAAGACGAGCAGAGCTTGAAAAAGCGATGATTCTTGGAAATGGAGAAAAATCTAAAAGCAAAATAGTTTTTGCTACCATTGAAGGTCTTAAAAAAGTAGAAACAACCGTTTGGGCAATTGATGATTTAGAAGTGGTTTTAAAAGCCGGCATATTCATTCCGGTTCATACCATCTGCAATATTACAGTTATTTAACGGCAGGATAATTTCTCAATACATCAACTTCTCAGTCAATTCATTCAGTTTCTTATCGCTGTATTCACCGGCTGTGTGGTAAATAATTTTTCCGTCTTTATCGAGCACAAAAAATTGTGGTTCGTTCTTATCTTTAATATCTGCAGCTTTTGTAAAATCGGCTACTTCTTGCTCGGTAATCATAAAATTATCGTGCAATTTTTTATCAATATTTTTACGACTTCTTTCCATGATTTCGCCTTTGGCAAGTTTGGCAATTCCTTTTATCATCCCAACAAAACAAAGGTTTGCATCATACATTCTTCCTCCCATCAATCCCCCCAAACCATCAGCAATTAACGAATTGTATAAAGGTATATTCCATGCTTTCAATTGCTTTTCGGCTTTTGACGACATGGCGATGGCAACAACAGTTTTTTTGCCTTTTACATCATCAGGAATATTTATTTTTTTATTGTTAAGCGTTTCACAATTCAATGTTGGAAATGTTTGTGAAAAAGCTGAAAAGGAAATAATAAGAAATAAAACTGTTGTAAATTTTTTCATGAAACAAATATGAATAAATTTTTAAACATTTCTCGTCCGATAGCTATCGGACTCCGCTCGAAATGACAAAAAAAGAGGAGCAACCAGGGCCGTCCTCTTTCAATAATAAAATTAATTTTGACTATGCGTTTATCAATGCTTTGTAAGCATCAACTTTTAACAAACCATCAACTTCTGATTTGTTTGCAATAGATGCTTTAATCATCCAACCATCACCATATGCATCGTTGTTAACTAATTCAGGTGCTGTATCTAATTTTGGATTCACTTCAAGTACATCACCACTAATTGGCATAAACAAATCCGAAACTGTTTTAACAGCTTCAACCGTTCCAAAAACATCATGTTGTTTAATGGTTTTACCTTTGCTCGAAATATCAACATAAACGATGTCGCCTAATTCGTGTTGTGCAAAATCAGTGATGCCAATAAAAGCAGTGTCGCCTTCAATGCGAATCCATTCGTGATCTTTGGTGTAAAGGAGATTTTCAGGAAAATTCATATCTAAATATTATTTGTTAATTTCTGTCGCAAAATAAACTTTCTCACGATGAAAAAAAATGAATAACGTTTTCTCTTTATCTTGCGTGCATGTCGGGTAAACTTATACTTATTCCTACGCCAATTGGCAACCTCGAGGACATTACACTGCGTGCACTGCGTATGCTGAAAGAAGTTGATGTGATTTTAGCCGAAGATACACGGCAAAGCGGCAAACTACTGCATCATTACGAGATTTCGAAACCGATGGTTCCGTTTCATCAGCACAACGAACACCGTGAGGTTCAAAAAATTATTTCGCTTCTTGAAACGGGAAAAAATTTTGCATTAATAACTGATGCTGGAACTCCTGGAATTTCTGATCCTGGATTTTTGATAGTGCGTGAGTGTTTGAAAAATAATATTGCTGTTGAGTGCTTGCCTGGAGCTACGGCTTTTGTTCCGGCATTGGTAAAATCAGGTTTACCAAGCAATAGTTTTTGTTTTGAAGGATTTTTGCCCGAGAAAAAAGGCCGCCAAACCATGCTGAAAAAACTTGCTGAAGAAGAGCGTACCATCATTATTTACGAATCGCCACACAGGTTATTAAAAACATTAGAACAACTGAAAGAATTTTTTGGTGCCGAGCGGCAAATTTCTGTTTCTCGCGAGCTCACTAAACTATTTGAAGAAACAGTAAACGGCACAATTACCGAAGTTGCCGAACACTTTAAAGCGAAAACAATAAAAGGTGAAATTGTAATGGTGATTGATGGGAAGAAATAATTGTGTCACTTCTAGCGGTGTCGAGAAGCTACAACAAACTTCCCAGCGTTTGCATTTTCTTTTCGGTTTCGAGCCACTCGTTTTTTGCATCCGATTGGGCTACAATACCCGCACCTGCGTATAAAATGGCTTCCTCTTTCATCAATTCCATGCAACGAAGATTAACGAAAAGATGAGTTGAATGATGGTCGGCAATGCCTGCAAATCCGCTATAGAATCGTCTTTCAAAGCCTTCATTCTTTTTTATAAATGCTGCCGATTCGAGTTTTGGTAAACCACAAACTGCCGGTGTAGGATTTAATTCTTTTAAAAATGCTGCAAAAATATTTTGAATAATTTCGGGGTCGGCTTGCCACGAAAATGATGTTTGCAGGTGACGTAAATTTCCGGCAGCAATGGTTTGAACTTTCCCTTTATCAAAATCACTGATGCCATTATTAGCGAAAATTGTTGAAATAAAATTTTCGACATGTGCTTGTTCCTCACGCTCTTTTTTCGTCCAATCTGTTGGCGAATTTTTTTCTAATGTTCCTGCAAGCGCTACAGTTTGAAGCGTATCGATATCAACCGTAACAAGCTTTTCAGGTGTTGCTCCAATCCATGTTCCAATTTCGGGTGAGGAGAAAAAATAAATAAATGCATTGTTATATGTTTCGCAAAGTGTATGAAAATACTTGACTGCATCAAAATGATTATCGAGTTTATTTTCGAAACAGCGTGCTGCAACAATTTTTTTGAACTCGCCTGTTTCTATTGCTTCAACTGATTGATTTACCAGATTTGAATATTCGACTTCTGACGAGTATGAATTTGCTTTTTTTGATGGATAGTAAAGTTGATTATTACTATTCGCTTTGATGGGATTGAGCAAAAGGCTGTAAACCATTTTGTCTTCATCGCCAATTAATTTTTCGTCTTCAAAATAAACAGCAGGCTTTAGCATTAATGCATTGTGCCCATTATCAAATTCGGAGAAAAGAAAACACCTGTTGATTCGAGTTTTTACAACTGTTTCCTCAGGTTTTTCGTTTGCGATATATGTTCTGATTATTCGGTTACGTGGCAGTTTGCAAAGAGCAAACGAATAGTTATTTGCAACTGCGGCACTTATTATTTTTCTATGAAATGGATAGCTCACGTTAGACTTTTACGGGTTTAAAATTTCTGCTATCATTATTGATGGCAACAATAGAAAGTGTGAGCCTGCATATGCAACATAATTTTTCTTCTTCATCGCGAATCAATATCTCCCACACCTGTGTAGTACGACCCAAATGAAATGGTTTTGCAATGGCATACACATACCCTTTTGATGCCGACCTTACATGATTTGCATTGATGTCTAATCCGAGAGCAACATATTTATCTCTATCCAAACAAAGATTTCCAGCAACACTTCCAAGCGTTTCGGCAAGCACACAATATGAACCTCCATTTACCACACGCAATGCTTGAACAGTGCGTTCATTAACTGGCATTTTGGCTTTTAAAAAACCATCCCCTATTTCTGTTACCTCAATACCAATAAATGATGCAATGGTGTTATCATTACGTTTATTTATTGCATCGATGGTAACATTCGCATCAATATTAAAAATTCCCATTCTTGTGTTTTTCTATTTTATATTTCTGATATGCTTTATAATTTTTGAATACAATTCTTCCTGGTTAAATGGTTTCGTCACAAAATCATCCATGCCTGCTTCAAAAACTTTTCGCTTGGTTTCAGAAAATGCATCAGCAGTGAGTGCAATAATAGGTATTGCGGGGTTTAATACCGTTGTGCTTTTTGAACGAATAAATTCAGTTGCCTGATAACCGCTCATTTCGGGCATTTGTAAATCCATCAGCACCAAATCAAAATTACTTACGGTAAGTATTTGTATGGCTTCTGATCCGTTATTTGCCATTGTTGTAGTTGCATTCCATTTTTCGATAATTTGTTTAGCAACAAATTGATTCATCTTATTATCTTCAACAACCAAAATACGTAAACCCGATAAATTTTTTTCCTGCCCCACTTCATCGTTATCTCTATGGCTTACTTTTTTTGTTGATATCGTAAATGGCAATTCAACTGTAAATGCCGACCCAACTTTTACGGTGCTCGATAACGAAATTTTTCCTCCCTGTAATTGAGTTAAATTTTTTGTGATGGCCAAACCCAATCCGGTGCCTCCAAACTTTCGTGATATGTCGGTATATCCTTGATTAAAACTTTCGAAAACAATTCCGTGTTTATCTTTTGCAATACCAATTCCTGTATCTTTAACAGTAAAGGCGATATTCGTTTTATTGTTGCTTGTTGAAACAGTTTTCATACTTACTTCAACATATCCTTTGTTTGTAAATTTTATGGCGTTTCCAATCAGGTTTATTAATATTTGATTTAGTCGGAAAGGATCACCAACTAACATTTGAGGAACATCTTTGTTGTTATCCAGTTTGAGTTCCAATCCTTTTTCATCAGCTTTACTTTTGAAAATTTTTAAACTGTCTTCGAGTAATTCATGAACATTAAAATCGATGCTTTCAAATGAGATTTTACCTGATTCAATTTTTGAAAAATCGAGAATATCATTGATAACGAAAAGCAAATTATCTGCAGAATATTTTATTGAAAAAAGATATTCCATTACCTCTTTATCAAATCCTTTTTCGATAAGCAAATTTGTAAAACCAACGATTGCATTCATTGGCGTTCTGATTTCGTGACTCATGTTTGAGAGAAAATCTGATTTTGCCTGTGCAGCCGCTACTGCCTGGTTTTTGGCTCTTACTAATTCTTTTTCTACTTTTTTACGCTCAGTAATTTCTCTCGAGTTCAGCACGATTCCTTCTATAGAAGGCTCCGTTAATAAGTTGTTGCCAATGGTTTCAATATATTTATAATCGCCCGAAGCAGTTTTAAATCTAAATTCTATTGGATCCGACACCCCTCCCATTTGAATTGCTCTTCCTAATTCGGTCATCGCTTTTTGAATATCTTCAGCATGTAAAAAGTTAAAAACATTTTTACCAATTAGCGATTCGGAATAACCAAATAATCTAAAAAATGAAGGGCTTTCATATATGATGGTTCCATCAGCTTTTATAACTGTAGTAATATCTGTTGAATATTGAACAAGTTTGCGGAAACGCTCTTCACTTTCTACCAATGCTTTTTCAAATTTTTTCCGCTCTGTGATATCTCTTGAATTGATGACAATTCCTTTTATCGAAGGATCGTGCAACAAATTATTTCCAATTATTTCTACATGCCTCCAATCACCACTGGGAGTTCGGAACCTATATTCCATAGGCTCGGTTATACCTTTTATATGAATATGTTTTGCGAATTGCTCTTTGGCTCGCTCCAAATCATCTGGATGAAAGAAATCAAATACGCTCGATCCAATCAATGGTTTTTCGTAACCAAATTGAGTGTATACCGAAAAACTATCGTACATGATATTTCCTTGTTCATCTAATACTGTTATCACATCGAGCGAATTCTGTATCAGATTTCGGAAACGTTCTTCACTGATTTTTAAATCTTCGGTCGCCTTTTTAGATACTGTTATGTCTCTAACTACAGCCTGTGTTCCGTTGTATTCACCGCCTGAATACGACAATTGTACATTTTGTCCAACCCAAAGTTCACATCCACTTTTAGTGATTATAGGAAATTCTAAATAGCTAAACTTTTGTTTTGCCATTACCTGCTTGAAATAAAAAGACTTTACTGTTTTAACATAGTCTTCCCGTATCAGCTGTGTATAGTTTTTGGTTAAAAGTTCGTTCAGTGGAAAACCTAATTTTTCAACACCAAATTCGTTTACATAAGTGTAGTTTCCATCTTTATCAGTTGTATAGAAAATATCTTGTGCCGCTTCAATCATATTTCTAAACCGTTCTTCACTAAGCTTAAGCTCTTCCTCTGATTTCTCCGTTTTCTTTTCAGCAATTTTTTCTAATGCTTGATAATACGTATGTACCTTACCAACAAAAAGTTTCATTTCATCGGTGAGTGGTTTATCACCCCAAACGGATTGTATAAATTTATCTAACTGGTGCACCTTGTGTATTTTGCAGCAAATTACATATAAAAATTTATTTTTGACCACAAAGAAATTACTCGTGCCAATAACTATTGAAAAACAAATATTTATCATTCGCCACGGAGAAACCGAATACAATCGGTTAAATATTATTCAGGGCAGCAGCATTGATATCGATATTAATGAAAAAGGATATTTACAAGCAAAGTCGTTTTATACAACTTATAAAAATATCTCATTTGATAAGGTATACACATCTGTTTTAAAACGAACAAAACAAAGTGTTCAACAGTTTATCAATGATGGTATTCCTCACGAACAAATTTCGGAATTGAATGAAATTTGCTGGGGTGATTTGGAAGGAAAAAATCAGAGTGAAGTTGAGAAAGAGATGTTCAGAAATATTGTGAGCAAATGGAAAACTGGAAACATCAATGCAAAAATTCCTAATGGTGAAAGTCCTTTTGAAATGCAGGAGCGGCAAAAAAAGGCATTATCATATATTTTAAAAAACACAACTGAAAAAACCATTTTGATTTGCATGCATGGTCGTGCGATGAAAAGTTTTTTGTGTTTATTGCTCGATAAACCACTTACGCAAATGGAACAATTTCAACATTCAAATCTTGGTTTATATTTACTAAATTATCGCAATACTAAATTTGAACTTTTGAAGCAAAACAATGCCGATCATCTCGTTAATCTTTAATATAAAAACATATGAAAAACTTTGCTTACCTCATCATTGTCATTTCAATCATAGCTTGCAACAATAAAAAAATGGAAAGAAAAGAAATCGCTGTTGGCACTTATCCGCAAACAAAAAAAGGAAATGTAACGGATGATTATTTCGGAACAAAAGTTGCCGACCCTTATCGCTGGCTAGAGTATGATACTGCTGCCGATGTAGCTGAGTGGGTAAAAGCCGAAAACAAAATTACACATGATTACCTCGATCAAATTCCTTTCAGGAAAAAAATCAAAGAACGTTTAACACAAATTTGGAATTTCCCTAAATACGGAACACCATTTAAGGAAGGTGAATTTTATTATTTCTATAAAAACAATGGTTTGCAAAATCAAAGTGTTTTGTATCGCACAAAAAATTTGAATGACACTTCGGCAACCGAATTATTTCTCGACCCGAATAAATTATCCGATGACGGAACTGCTTCGCTGGCGAGCGTTGCATTTAGTAAAGATCATAAACTTTGTGCAGTTGGTGTTGCACAAAGCGGTAGCGATTGGAATGAAATTTTTGTGATGGATGTAACCTCAAAAAATAAATTATCGGATAAAATAAATTGGGTAAAATTTAGTGGTGCAACCTGGTGTGGAAATGGTTTTTACTACAGCCGATATGATGAACCGAAAAAAGGAAAAGAGCTGAGCAATCAAAATCAATTTATGAAAATTTATTATCACGAAATTGGCAAAAATCAAACGGATGATAAATTGATTTACGAAGATAAAGAACATCCGCTTCGCTATTTCAATGCAAGCATTACCGAAGATGAACGGTTTTTATTCATCAACATTTCAGAAGGAACTTCAGGCTCCGAAATTCTTGTTCAGGATTTGCGTAAACACGAAAAAGATTTTAAACTTTTAGCCAAAGGTTTTAAAAATAATTTTTCTGTAGTTGATAATAATAATGACAAAATTTTATTGCAGACTGATTTAGATGCACCACGTTATCGTTTGGTGGAAGTTGATCCAAATAATGCTGATACAAAAAACTGGAAAGATATTATTCCACAATCAAAAGATTTGTTGGAATACATTGGTACAGGTGGAGGAAAACTGTTTCCTGTTTTTCTGAAAGATGCTTCGTCAAAAGTTTTTCAATATGATTATTCAGGAAAATTAGAACACGAAATTGTGTTATCAGGAATTGGAACTGTTGGTGGAGTTGGTGGCAAAAAAGAAGACAAAGAATTATTTTATTCGTTTGTTTCATTTACAAATCCCGGTGCAATTTATCATTACGATATTGCAAAAGGCGAATCAAAATTGTATCGCCAAACCGAAGTAAAATTCAATCCTGATGAATTTGAAACCAAACAAATTTTTTATCCAAGCAAAG
>CANKGI010000026.1 GCA_947481365.1 Bacteroidota bacterium
GGAATTATAAAAATTCCCTTTATGAGGTATCGAGCATCCCGATAGCTTTCGGGAGAACTGCTGTAGGTTAAAAATAAAAAAAGGGAATTATAAAAATTCCCTTTATGAGGTATCGAGCATCCCGATAGCTTTCGGGAGAACTGCTGTAGGTTAAAAATAAAAAAAGGGAATTATAAAAATTCCCTTTATGAGGTATCGAGCAGATTCGAACTGCTGTAGGAGCTTTTGCAGAGCTCAGCCTAGCCGCTCGGCCACGATACCTTTTGCGGTGGCAAATATATGTTCATTATATAAACGAGCAAAATATAATATCAAATAAGTTTTTTATGTTTATTTGCATAAAATTTAGAGGTATGAAAAAATTATTATTGATTGCTTGTTCTGCAGTATTATTCTCATGCGGACAAAAAGTTGCCAAACAAGAAAATGCTCAAACAGCTGTTGATTCGGCAAAAGTTGAACAATTTTATGGTGATAAAATAAATGCAGATAGTGCAATGCCAATTGCCGATTTGAAAAATTTATTGGGCGATAAGAAAGAAATAAATATCAAACTAAAAGCTGAAGTTGAAGCTGTTTGTCAGAAAAAAGGTTGTTGGATGGACTTGAAAAACGCAAATGGTGAAAAATTGAGAGTTACGTTTAAAGATTATAAATTTTTTGTTCCTAAGGATTGTGCAGGTAAGACTGCAATAGTTGATGGAAAAGCTTCAATAGAAGAAACATCTGTTGGTGATTTAAAAGAATATGCCAAAGATGCAGGCAAATCGAAAGCCGAAATTGATGCCATTAAAGAACCAAAAAAAGAACTCGTATTTGAGGCAAGTGGAGTAATCCTTCAGTAGTTATTAGTTATTTTCATAAACCAATTTAGAATGAAATTTGTATTAAACATTTTCATAGTGGCATTGCTTTTTGCCTCTTGTTCAGGTAATGCCGAAAAGAAAATAATTCAGGCCTCAGATTCCACAAAATCGTGTTCTGCAAAACCTATAAAAGATCCCAATAACCCAAAGCCTATGGCTTTGATGATGCGTCATATGGCCGATAATGCCGATAGCATGAAGGCTGAATTATTGAGAGGTGAAAATCCCGATTCGGTAGCTTTTCCATTTGTTCGATTTTATTTAGTTGAACCTACTGATCCATCTGTATTAGAACCGAAATTTTTTGAGAATGCGAGATTATTTCAGCAAGCTTACAACGATTTTTTTAGACAGAAAGATCATAAGAAAGAAAACTTTAATGCGGTGATTGGTAAGTGTATTAATTGCCACGAAAGTTATTGCAATGGTCCTTTAAAAAGGATTAGAAAAATTGTAATTGATATTTAATCAATCTAGCGAAAAATATATTTTTTGTCATGCTGAACTTGTTTCAGCATCTACATTTTTGAGATTCCGAAACACGCCTGCCTAACTCTGGCAGGTTCGGAATGACGAGGAGTTAAGCGTAGGTAATTTCTTTTGCAATCCTTACAACCTTTTCGATACTTGGCAAAAATGCAGCAACAAATGTAGGCGCATATCCAAGCGGTGTATCTGCTGTTGTAATTCGTCTTATTGGCGCATCTAAATAATCAAATGCATTTTTCTGAACCATGTAACTTATTTCGGTTGAAATAGATGCAAGAGGCCAAGCTTCTTCTAATATTATTAAACGATTTGTTTTCTTCACACTTTTAATTACCGTGTTGTAATCAATCGGGCGAACACTTCTCAAATCAATTACTTCAGCCGAAATATTTTCTTTCTCAAGTTCGGCTGCAGCTGACAATGCCACTTTCATAATTTTTCCAAATGATACGATTGTGATATCGGTTCCTGATTTCTTAATATCAGCTTTGCCAATCGGAATTAAATATTCTTCTTCAGGTACTTCTCCTTTATCGCCATACATCTGTTCACTTTCCATAAAAATCACCGGGTCGTTATCTCTTATGGCTGTTTTTAATAAACCTTTGGCATCGTATGGATTTGAAGGAACTACTACTTTTAAACCAGGGCAGTTAGCATACCAGTTTTCAAATGCTTGCGAGTGTTGTGCACCCAATTGCCCAGCAGATCCTGTAGGTCCACGAAAAACAATTGGAATATTAAACTGCCCACCGCTCATTTGATATAATTTTGCGGCACTATTAATAATTTGATCTATTGCCACCAATGAGAAATTGAAAGTCATAAATTCAACAATTGGTCGTAAGCCATTCATTGCTATACCTACACCAATACCTGCAAATCCTAATTCTGCAATAGGTGTATCAATCACTCTTTTTTCACCAAATTCATCAAGCATACCCTGACTCACTTTATAAGCACCATTGTATTCAGCAACTTCCTCACCCATTAAAAGAATATTTGAATCTCTTCTCATCTCTTCACTCATGGCTTCGCGTAGTGCTTCTCTATATTGGATTATTCTCATGAAATCGTTTTAAATGTAAACGCAAAAATAAGATGATTTGTTTGGTATCAAAATTAGAATGGTCTATAAATGAAAGAGCCCGGCAAAGCCAGGACTCCCTCATGCATTTAAACCTTAGTCAAGGGTTTAATCTTTTACAAATTTTATTTTTTGCTCTTGTGACTTGTTGGATGATATGCTAATGATGTACGAGCCACTGTTAAGTGTTGATACATCAATGCCATAAACCGGATTATTTGAATTTACTGAAATTTGTTGAGTCATCATTTCACGACCTACGATATCATAGATTTTTACCACCACATTACCTGAATAATCAGAATTGTTAAAGTTCACATTTAACGTATTGCTAACTGGAACAGGGAATAAACTAACTGTACCTGGTTTTTCTTCTGTAAAATTAACAGCCACAATAAATGATTCATGTTTGTTATTGTTAAAATCAACCTGAGTTAAACGATAGTAATTCATTCCAACAGAAGGATTCATATGGGAGTATGAATAATTTTTCAAGCTATTGCTATTACCAGCACCTTTAACAACTTCTAATGGTTTGAAATTAACGGCATCCAAAGAATGTTCTACAATAAAGTGTGAATTATTACTTTCGGAAGCGGTACTCCATTTTACAAGAACAGATTTATCAGTTTGTTTTTCAGCATTAAAATCTGAAAGTGTAACAGGTAATGCCGAAGAGTTAAGAATAATCAATTCGAAACGGTTTTGGTCAAATGAACCACTAACACTTGAGTTAGTAGAGAATGTGTAAACCCTGTTTACCATTAAGTTTGTAATAACACTTAAATATTTATCTCTAAGTAAAATCAGATATTGAGGGTCAAATGTATTCGCGCCAGAAAAATCCAAGGTGTAATTAGTAGATGCAGAGGCTAAATAAGTATTCAAATTAATGGTATCCATTGTGCGTACAATACCTATAGCATTAAACACCAACTTAGAAGCATTCAATTTTGTAGAAGAAGCTATACTGCCTGTAGTGAAGCCCATTTTGTATGCATCATAAGTTTCTTCATAATTTAATGAAGCATTACTATTGATGAACATTATTGCCTCGTCAGAAGTTGTATTGCTGGTAAGCTTCATTTTTAAATTATTTGAAACAGTATTAGAACCCGTTTTACCAAAGAAACCAATCTGACCTGAATCAACTTTATACGTTTCTTCGAATACTAAGTTAGTAGCAGCATTTGTTTTGATAAAGAATGATTGACCTGTACCAATAATATTAGTACCACCGTTAATACCTCCAGCCAATGGACTCCAAGTTGCGTATTGATTTTTTTCAGGAACCCAAATGTACAATGTTGGAACAATTGAACTAGAACGAGATGCTACCCAAGATGAATTCCACCAATCAACTGAACATGGGTAAGGATTCGAAACATAATTCCATCCATTTCCAATTCCAGGTGTATATGTAAGAGGAGCAGTTTGTGTGTATTTTACAATTGGTCCGCAACTGTGAAGGGTAACTCCCGAAACGCTATCAGGCATATTTGTCATTAACAAACAACCTTCAATATTTCTATCACCACGAACAAATGTTCTATATGCCTTTAAAGGATTAATTGTATTAAACGCACTAGGAATTGTTTGCCATGAGTTAGACGTTTCGTTCCATGTAAAACAAGAGTTAACTAAGGATTGATTTTGGTCAAAACCGTTAGAATTTTGAGACATGCTTGTAGTTGAAGTTGTATTCCAAGCACAAGGAACACCACCTGTTCCAGGTCCTGTAATGAAAATATCATTTTGCCACCAACGGAATGTAACATTTAGAACTGGATTAGATAAAAATCTCCATCTTCTGTTGCTAGGGCCACCTGGTATATATCTTAACCAACAAACATCTCCAACTACATCAGCACCATTGGTTAATGGTCCTATTTGTGCTGTTCCTGTTGGGCCAGATAGCAATGTCAAGTTATTATTTGTATTAATGACAACACTAGAAACAACATCCATGTTTTTTGCAACACTTGCGGTACTAGTAATAGAAGTAGTTCCTGTTCCAGAAAATACAACGTTCTGATAATTGATACCTGAAACTTGTTGATTATTTCCTGTGAATGTAATTGTAGAACCTGGTTGTGCAGTAACAGTTCCACTTCCATTAGCAATAGTGAAATTTCCGGCAACTGTAGTCATTCCAGGTGTAATAGTTTTAGTAGAGGAACCTGTGAAAACAATATTTCCATAAGTTGCACCCTGACTAACTGTTTGATTACCAGTAGGTGCACTATACTGAACGGTAGAAGTAGGAGATAAAGTTGTAGGTAAACTACCTAATAAAGAATTTGGACCAGTTAATCCCCCTGATTTTGTAGTAACAATTACGCCACCTGATTGGGCGGTAACTTGAGTTGCCTGCGAAATTGTAAAATTACTATCATTCAAAATACCTGTACTGGTAACGATTACTTTTCCAGCAGGAACAGTAACATTGGAAGCTAGTACAACACGTGTTGAAATAATTAAATCGCCAGTGAAACCTCCTGGAGGCATATCGGTTGAACCAATTGTTGCTGGTGGGTTATTTGAATTTGTATCAGAACACATTTCAACAGTTACGTTGGTTCCCATTGCTGCTGGTTGATTAAGAATACCACCGCATCTAAATAAATAAGAATTATTTGCAAAAACGAGATTAGTTCCACCAAAAACAACCCCACCAAGTAATTGCATTCTAGTTACAACTGTCTTAGCAGAATTGATGTTTACGTTTCCACTTAATATATCAATTGTGTGAGGAACGTTTCCTGTTCCTGCTTGCCATGCAATAGAAGAACTACTGAAAGTATAATCACGGTTAATTGCCAATTTTGATTGACCAACCCAAGTTGGAGCATGTCCAGCAATATCACCACCTTGATTTAATTGAATATAATCAACAATCTTATTACATGTATCAAGGGTTACTGTTGCGTTGGTAATTCGTAAAGTTTGTATGGAAATATTAGCAGCACACAATCCTGTTAAATCAACATTTTTACCATTAACTTCTAAATTAATTCCTATTGTAGTACATAAAGGAGCCCCATGTGCCAAAAGTTGAGCTAAATTAACAATTTCAATAGGTCTCGTTTTATTGTTACAATTAGAAATTACAATATTTTTACATGCATAAACTTTACTACCATGATCTAATCTTACATCACAGCAATTTAGTTTGCCGTATACTTTTGTAATATGATTAGAACTGTCGGTAAAGAAACTTTTGCAATTAAGGGTATCGTAGATGGAAAGTTTAGATCGTCCCCAACATAATAAATCCTTACATGATGGATTTCCTGAAGTAACAGCAATACTGTCTGTATTTCTTACCAAAGTTAAGCTATCAATAATAGAACTTGGAACTCTATGTAAATTCCATGAGTTAATATTATTCCAATTTCCAGTACGAATTGATTTAATAGTGCTATTACAACTATATGAATAAACATTGTTGCCATAAACTGGAGCAGTGAAAGTTGAACCTCCCCAATAAAATTCACCTTCACATATATAAACTGTATCGTTATCTGATAATTTAATTTTTGTACCTGATGAAGTTCCAACAGTTCCTCCTATTAAATTAATCCTACGTTTTACTGTTAAGGTATCATTGGTAGTGATTGTTCCACTTAATACTTCAACAGTAGGAGGAACGTTTGTTCCTGTTCCAGCTGGCCAAAGTTTATTTGATCCTGATAAAGTATAGTCTCTATTGAAAGTAAGCTTAGCATTATTGCCATAGGTAACTGTTCCTGAAGATGTAAAATTACCTCCTGCATCCAAACGGATAGTCCCTAAAATCGTTGTGTTACAAGATGTGCTAAGCAGACCATTAGCAATTGTAACATCATTAAATATAATGTCACAATCGTTTAAAGTTACTGTGCCTTTAAGTTTTAGATTTCCAGGCGTAACAATATTATCGTCACAATCTCTGTTAAATCTAAACTTTGAGCCGTTATGAACTTGAACTGGGTTAGAAAGATTGTTACAATTTGTTATTGTAACACTGTAACCATTTCCATAAAATCTAGAATTGTTATCTAAGTCCATATTGCAAGCCGTAAAATCAGCATTCAAGCAAATTGTAGAGCTATTATCTAAATGTAAAAAGTTACAGGTTGTAGGACAATTCACGTTTAGTCTTGAAGTATTGTCAATATGAATAAGACTTGTTACATTCAATGAACCAGAATAATTTAACGAAAGTGTAGAATGGTTGTCGACATGAATCTCATATGTAAAAATAGGAGCAGGACCTGATTTTGTTACAATACTACCATAAGCATCGATGTGAATAATATCTCCAGGTTCAGGTGTTCTTCCTAAATCCCAATTGGAAGCATCGTCCCAATCACCACTGCCATTGCAATGGATGTGGTTTTGAGCCCATGTAAATGTGACAGTTAGAATAAAAGTTAATAATATTAATGTTTTCTTAAATGCGTTCATAATTTCCCTTTTATGGTTTGACTTTTTATTTAAATGCAACGCTAAAGTATGACCTGTATCAGGTTTTACTACGAGAATTATACTGAATCACGTGGTGGGAAACATGCAGTTGAAAAATGATATGAGTTGCACATTTTTATACTTAAAAAAAGCAACCTAAAAGTAGGTGTTTATATTACAGATAATCAGTATGTTAAATATCTTAAAAGAGGAGTGTCGGTGATTAAAAAGTGTTAAAAAAGTACCAGAATTTGTAAGAAAACAAAATGAATAGAGGAGTATCCTAAACTTATAGCAATAACTTATCGACAGTTATTATAAAAAAAACAATTGTGTTTTTAATCGAAAGAAAAATGTAAAGATGTTTTATTGAAAGGTCGTCAATAAACTTTAGATAAAATTAAAACTCAACAACGAATGTTGTTCCTAATTTTTCTGTATAATTAATAACTAATTTAGAACCTTGTAGAAGTAAAAGTTTGTGACAAATCCACAACTCAATATCAAGTTCCGGGGGAAACAATTCACTTTCTTTTGATTGACTAGAAAAGTATTTGCCTACAATATCAGATTCTATAGGCATTCCCTGATAATTTAAAGAAATTATTTTCTTATTTTTTGTTGTTTTTGCAAGCATCGAAATTTCAGATTCTTCGTTGCAAAGTTTAACAGCCCTTGATAAGATGTTTGCAAAAATCAAATTCATTAGAAATGGATCTTTGTTAATGGTTAAACCGATTTCGACTTCGGGTTTAAAGTCAATCTTTTTTAAAATAAGCCCTTCTTTGTTAATGTTTGAAATATGATCTATAACACTGCTAAATGGAAATGAACTATCAACAGGTTTGATATTTCCTGAAATGATTTTTAACAACACCACATTATTTTCTGACGAGATGTAAGCTCTCTTACTTAACATGTTAATTCGTAGAATATATTCACGTGCATCTTCCGTTCCTATTTTATGTTGATTGATTAGTAGAAGTTCGGCAAACCCCAATAATCCATTAAATGGGGAACGAGAATGATGAGAAATTTTCGAAAAAAAATCTGTTGTTAATAAAGCACTAATCTTTTCGTCAGTCATTATTTTATAAGTTACCTGTAAGTTTAAATTTACCTTTCATTTGAGAGAAATAATTCCTGCTAATTTCGAAAGGCTGACTAACTCCATTTAAATACATAATACCTGTGTCGTATGTACCTTTTTCAATTTTTGCGATATTATTTAAATTAACAATTGTTGATCTGTGAATCCTGAAAAAGTCATCAATTGGAAGTTTGTCTTCCCATACTTTTATCAAACCGTAAGTGCTAAATGAAGTTCCATCTTGCATACTGATTGTGGTGTAGTTACCTTTTGCTTCGATGAAATTTATTTCTTTAATTTTGATAAATTTCAATTCTCCATTAATGTTCATTAAAACCATATTGCCTATAGCAAATCTTCCAGTGGTTTCTTTTTCTGCTTTTTCATCATGTTCAATTCCTCCAACTCTACTTAAAGCATTTTTTAACCTGTCGAAACTAATTGGCTTGATGATATAATCTATTGTATTGTACTCAAAAGCCTTAACAGCAAATTCTGGATGAGCCGTAATAAATAATATTTTGGTTTGTGGCTTTAAATATTTAACAATATCTAATGCATTTACACCATGCAAATCGATGTCAAGAAAAAGCAAATCTGGATTGTTATTATTCTTAACAAGTTCTTCGGCTTCTTTTATAGTCTTTGCTTCTCCAATTACTTCTACATAAGAAAAATCTTTCAGAAATTCTTTTAATAGAACTAATGATGATGTATCATCTTCGATAATGATTGTTTTAATGATATTCGCAGTGTTTGACATAATACTGTTAATTTTTTTAGATATTAATTGCTGCGAATATGCAAAAAATAATAATAATTTGTGTTGTTTATTTTGCAAAATGATAATTTATAGTTGAATATTGTTTATTTATGTTATTTTGCAACTGATATTTATTAATGAATAGTACTGAAATAAAACTATTTACTTCCAACAATTGGAAAGAATACGAATTGCTTGACTCTGGTGGGCTAGAGAAGCTGGAGAGATTTAACAAAATAATTTTAAGAAGACCTGAACCTCAGGCTTTGTGGAACAAAAAACTCTCCGAATCTGAATGGAATAAACTAACAGATACAGTTTTTATTCAAAAAGGAAGTCATGGAGGAGAATGGAAAGCAAACAAAAGCATTAGCGACAGGTGGAAACTCAATTTCGACCTGAGTAATGTTAAATTAACTTTTAACTTAAATCTCACCTCTTTTAAACATATTGGAGTTTTTCCTGAACAAGCATTAAATTGGGAATATATTTTTTATAAAGTAAAATTAATGCCTATTCATCAACCCAAAGTGCTCAATTTATTTGCTTATACCGGTGGAGCTTCATTGGCAGCAAAAGCAGCAGGAGCCGATGTAACACATGTTGATTCTGTCAAGCAAGTTATTTCATGGTCAAAGGAAAATATGGAATCTTCTGGATTGAGCGATATTAGATGGGTTGTTGAAGATGCGGTAAAGTTTGTAAAAAGAGAAGTGAAACGCGGAAAAAAATATAATGGAATCATTTTAGATCCACCAGCTTATGGTATAGGTGCAAGTGGTGAAAGATGGAAACTCGATGAAGGAATTAACGATTTAATTCATGACCTTTCTTTACTACTTGATGAAGAAAATTACTTTTTCGTATTGAATATGTATTCAATGGGATTAAGCCCAATAATTGCTGAAAACATTATTAAAAGTAATTTTAAGCAAATAAATAATTTCGAAACAGGTGAAGTTTTTGTAAAAGCGAAAAGCGGAATGAATTTGCCTCTAGGAATTTTATCAAGGTTTAGTAGTAAATAACTTAAAAACTAAGTTATTTACAGTTACTACATTTTGTATTTCTTTTTAATTTGGAAGAAATAACTTCGACTTATTTCAAATGGTTTTTCAATATCTTTAAGATATAACCTTCCAGTATCATTTGCCCATTTTTCAATTTTTGTTACGTTAAGTAAATTGATGATTGTTGAGCGGTGAATTTGAATAAAAATATCTTCAGGTAATTTAGTATCCCAATTCTTAATTGAATTATAAGTAATACTCAGCTTACCATCCATTAAATAAACTTTTGTATAGTTTCCGTATGCTTCGATGTAATTGATTTCTTTAATCTTTACAAAACATAATTTGTTATCAAAAGTAAGGAGTATGATGTGATCGGGACCAAACTTTTCATTTGAATCTTCAGCCCATATTTCTGTTTCTTCTTTATTACTTACTTTTTCAATTGATTTAGTTAAACGTTCTAAACTAATTGGTTTTAAAAGGTAGTCAATTGCGTTTAGTTCGAAAGCCTTAATTGCATAATCTGGATGTGATGTAATGAATATCACCATAGGTGAATAATTCAAGCTATTAAGCAAATCGAGCGAAGTGATACCATTTAAATCAACATCTAAAAATAATAGGTCAGGTCTTTCTTCTTGAATAATTGTTTTAGCTTCATCATAATCAGATGCCTCGCCAATTATTTGAATCTGTTCAAAGTTAGATAATAACTTTTTTAGCACGATACGCATTGAATCAACGTCATCTACTATTACAGCCTTTATAATATTATCTTTCATAAGAATTCGTTTTCCGAAAATGATTTGTTGTTGTCAATATTAGTAAAATACAACTTAAATGCAAAATCTTAACGTTTAAATAATTTAATGTGTAAAAATGTTAAGTAGAGCATCTTTTCTTTTTAGTTATAAAATAGTAGCATCATTTTTTTGTTCCGCTCTCATTTGCGGGAAGAAAAGTACATCTTGTATGGAAGGTTGATTTGTCATAATCATACTTAATCTATCAATTCCAATACCTAATCCTGCTGTAGGAGGCATTCCATATTCGAGTGCACGAAGAAAATCTTCATCTAACATCATTGCTTCATCATCACCTCTTTTTCCAAGTTCGAGTTGAGATTCAAAGCGAGCACGTTGATCAATAGGGTCGTTTAATTCCGAAAATGAATTACAAATTTCTTTGCCATTGCAAATAGCTTCAAATCGTTCAACAAGGCCAGGTTTTGAGCGGTGTTTTTTTGCCAAAGGGCTCATCTCAACCGGGTAATCAGTAATAAAAGTTGGTTGAATTAAATGGGGCTCACACTTAGCTCCAAAAATTTCATCTATTAATTTTCCTCTTCCCATTGATTTATCTGTGTGAATATCCAGTTGATTACATACTTGAATCAATTCAGTTTCGGTCATTTCCGAAATGTCGATTCCTGTGAAATGCTGAATAGCTTCATACATTGTAAATCGTTTCCAAGGTCGTTGAAAGTTAATTAAATTATCGCCAACTTGTACTTCGGTTGTGCCATGTAAATTAATAGCAACTTTTTCAAGCATTTCTTCTACCAAATTCATCATCCACTCATAATCTTTGTATGCAACATACAATTCAATTTGAGTAAATTCGGGATTATGAAAGCGGCTCATTCCTTCGTTTCTAAAATCTTTTGAAAATTCGTAAACACCATCAAATCCACCAACAATCAATCGTTTTAAATACAATTCGTTTGCAATTCGCAAATACAATGTCATATCTAAAGTGTTGTGATGTGTTTTAAATGGTTTTGCAGCTGCACCTCCATAAAGCGGTTGTAAAATGGGTGTTTCTACTTCGAGGTATCCTTTTTCATCCAAATAATTCCTCATTGTATTCATTAATTGTGTACGTTTTCTAAAAGTGTCTTTTACACCTTCGGTAACAATTAAATCAACATATCGCTGGCGGTAACGAAACTCCGGATCATTTACTTCATCAAATTTCTCTCCATCCTTCTCTTTCACTATTGGGAGTGGTTTCAATGCTTTCGACAATAATTTAAAGTCTTCAACATGTATAGATGTTTCACCTGTTTTTGTGATAAACACAAATCCCTTCACCCCAATAATATCGCCAATATCAACCAGTTTTTTGAATACAATATCGTATAAAGTTTTATCTTCCGTTTTACAAATATCATCACGTCTGATATATAGCTGAATTTTTCCTGACGAATCTTGTATCACACAAAAGCAAGCTTTTCCCATATCTCTAACACTCATAATTCTTCCGGCAATTGATATGCTTTTAAATTCAGGTTTCTCTGAGTCGAAATTTTTTAAAATATGTATTGCCGATGTATTTACATCAAACTCTTCAGCTGGGTATGGGTTAATACCAATTTTTTCGAGCTCTGTTAATTTCTGGCGTCTGATTAATTCTTGTTCTGAGAATTCCATTTAATTTTTATAAGGCCGCAAAAGTAAAAAAAAATGTGTACCAATCTTTAACTAATCATTTTGAAAAAAAAATAATATGATTGCTGTGAAATCTGTTTTGTAAAAATAAATGAGAAGATATTTCTACATATTGTGTTTAATTCCGACAATTATAGGTGTCTCTAATGATTTGTTAGCTCAATCAAACATGGATTTGAGTTATAGAATAAAAGAAAACAGAGATTTTTCTATTTCAGAAATAGGTTTTCATGATCTAAAAATGAATGATAATAGAAGTAAAGCTGATTATTTCTTTGAATTAGAAAAATTTGACTCGGCTATATTTTATTATAAACTAATTGAAGAGCATTATGAAAGGGATGCATTTTATTTCTTTCTGAGAGGATATACTGAAATGCAGATGCTGAAATATGAAAATGCAATACAATCATTTAATAAAAGTTTGTCATTTGCCGAACCATATCCTTCATCATATTTAGATAGATCATGGAAAATTGCGCCTAAATCAATAAACATCTATGATGCTTTCGAAATTGAATTGGCTCCCATAAAAATAGATGTTTCTGGAAATAACAGCATAAGAACAAGGAGAGATTTTACAAAGTCGCTCAAATATTGTAAAGCCGATAATTATTTATTTATTGGATTTTGTAAATTATTAATCAATGATTACAATGGAGCAGTGAGAGAATTAAAGAAATATCATCAAATCACTAGAGATAGCTGTATGCTATCAAATTGTTTCATTGGAATCAGTCTTCAGCAATTGGGAAAATATCCCGAATCAATAAAATATCTTTCAAGGGCATCAACTTATTACAAAGGATTTGGAAGGTACAATGATGATATAGAATTTTACCAGATTATATATATTCATAGAGGGCTTTCTTATAAGGAGCTTGGCAATAATGAAATGGCTTGTTGGGATTTTAATGTTTCAAAATATCTTGGGAGTAAACTTGCTGATAAATATATTATATTGAATAATTGTAACGTAAATAAATGACTCCTCAACGAGCGATTAAATATTTATCTTAAAGATACAATTCAAAAGGTATTTTTGCTTTCTTATGAATGGTAATAATTTAAAAGATATTCGTTCTCTTTCTCTTTCCGAACTTAAAGATGAATTTGTTTTAATGGGCGAAAAAGCTTTTCGCGGACAGCAGGTTTATGAATGGTTGTGGAAGAAATCGGCCAATAGTTTTGAGGCGATGAGTAATCTTTCAAAAGAGTTGAGAGATAAACTAAATGCCCATTTTGTTATCAATTCGGTTGTGATTGATGAGAAGCAAATCAGTGATGACAAAACAATAAAAAATTCGCTAAAATTATTTGATGGAAATATTGTAGAAGGTGTTTTAATTCCTACTGATACAAGAATGACAGCTTGTGTTTCGGTACAGGTGGGTTGTAGTTTAACTTGTAAGTTTTGTGCTACAGGAAAACTTGAACGTATTAGAAATTTAAATGCTGATGAAATTTATGATGAGGTTGTTTTGATACGAAATCAAGCTGAACAGTACTATCAAAAACCACTCACGAATATTGTTTTTATGGGAATGGGGGAGCCTTTGCTTAATTATCAAAACGTGCTCGATGCAATTCAAAAAATTACCGGTGAAGATGGCTTAAATATGGCTTCAGATCGAATTACAGTTAGCACTGCAGGAATTGCAAAAATGATTAGAAAGTTAGGTGATGATGAGGTGAAATTCAATTTAGCGCTATCACTGCATGCCGCCAATGATGAAAAAAGAAATCAGATTATGCCTATTAATGAAAGCAATAGCTTGAAAGAAATTGGAGAAGCACTAGCATATTATTATTCCAAAACTAGGAATAAAGTAACCTTTGAATACATTGTTTTTAAAGATATAAACGACACAATAAAAGATGCCGAAGAGTTATTCCAATTTTCAAAATATGTTCCTTCAAAAATTAATCTGATTGAATATAATTCGACAGGTGATGGCGAATTTCAAAATACATCAGGAAATAAGTTACATCGATTTAAAGATTATTTGGAAGAGCGCGGACTGACAGCTACTATTCGTAGAAGCCGCGGACGAGATATTGATGCAGCTTGCGGGCAATTAGCAAATAAGCAACATCCGGAAGCAAAAATGCAGTAAAAACGATGATGAATATCATTTATCAGTGAGAAATATAAAGTTAACTTTGGTTGAGAAATTTATATAGTACTTCACTCTCTAAAGTTTAAAGTTATGATTTCAAATATATTAGTACCTACCGATTTTTCTGAAGTGGCAAATAATGCTTTACGATTTGCAGTTAATTTTTCAGAAAAGGCAAATGCCAAAATCCATCTTTTACATGTAACTCACATACCGGTTATAGATGTAAATTTTCCGGTTGATGTTTATCAGGAGTTTACCACGGAAATAGAAAAGACTGCAACCTCTAATTTAGAAAAACTAAAGAAAGAATTTCTTGAAAAATCAGGAGTGAAATTTGAAATCCATTCGGTAATGGGATTTGTGAATGATGAGATTCATGAATTTGCCAGTCAGCATAAAATTGACCTCATCATCATGGGAACAACAGGTGCAAGCGGTATTCAGGAAGTATTGGTTGGAAGCAATGCTGCGTCAGTTGTTGCAAAATCTCATATCCCTGTTTTGGTCATTCCTCCAGGTGCTGTTCAATACGATTTACAACATATTGTTTATGCGAGTGATTTTAATGAGCCCGAATTTCCGGCTGTTGCTCGTTTAATTTATATAGCAGAGCAATTTCATTCTAAAATTTCTGTGTTGCATGTGAAATCAGATTTTGATCGATTTTTTGATTCGGCACATAATTTCTTTACCCGAAACAAGCACAATATATCATACGATAATTGGAAAGTTGTTAAACTGCCTGAAGGCGATGTGCTTGATAAAATTAATGAATTTGTTACGAAAGCAAATGCAGATTTGTTAGTAATGGCAAAACATAACAGAAGTTTCTTTGATAAGATATTTCACCGAAGTTTGAGTAAGCATATGACGTACCATACCAAAATTCCGTTGTTGGTTTTAAATAAATAATCGGTAATAAAGTAAATAGATAATACTTAAAGTTGGTGGGCTATCACTTCTTTTACCTCCGGAACCATTCTGGTAAGCATCGCTTCAATTCCACGTTTTAATGTAATTGTAGAAGAAGGACATCCACTGCACGAACCTCGTAATTCAACAGTTACTATACCGTTTTCAAAATCGCGAAACGCTATTTGGCCTCCATCATTTTCAACTGCTGGTTTCACGTAAGTGTCAAGTATCTCATTAATTTTTGCCACCACAATATTGTCGTCACCATAATCAGTTCGGTTCGTGTTTTCAACTTTGAAAACGATAGGTTCTTTGGCTTCGATGTATGATTTTAAAAATTCTTTAACAATCGGAACAATATCATTCCATTCTGTTCCCTCTACACGAGTGATTGTTACAAAATTATTCATAATAAATACGCCATTCACAAAACTGAACTCGAAAAGATTTTTTGCAAGCGGAGAAGATGCTGTTTTATCTCTCGATGGAAAATCGGCACTGTCGTTTGGAAATATCATCCTGTTAAAAACGAACTTCATCGTTTCTGGATTTGGGGTAGATTCTGAATAAACTTCTAAATAATCTTTTACGTCTGACATGGGGTTAATATTTCGCTTCAAATGTAACAGAAAAAGTGTTCCAAATGTTTCGTCATCTAAATTTTAGGTAGTTCTTAAAAGGATGATTTGTTTAATAAATCCCAAACGAGTTCCACCTCAAAGCCTCTACTTGCTATGTATTTGGCGGTTTTATTTTTTTTAATCAGAATATTTTTATCGCTTAATGATTCCAATTTTTCTGATGCCAATTTTTTTAGAACTTTTAAATATTCATCCTCATCAATCTCTTTCATTGCTTGTTTAATGCAGTAATCAGATATTTTTCTTGCTTTTAGTTCTAGTAAAATTTTAACGCGACCCCATTTTTTAGTCCTGAATTTTCCACCGGCAAATGCTTTTGCAAAACGCTCTTCGTTTAAATAATTTTGTTCGATAAGTTGATTTAAAATGTTGCCGGCATCATTACCATAAATTCCTAATTCGGTAAGTTTGCCTAATACTTCTTCATGGCATCTTTCCTGGTATGCACAATAACTGGCAGCTTTTATTAAAGCTTCTTTTGGCGTTAGGTTTTGTTTCTTTTTATTATCCATTTTGGTCAATCAAAAATAGAACAAAGAAATATTAAGTTCGCAATGTTCTTTTTGAAATTATATTTGTTACAAATTAGAATTTACAAAGCTTAAAATTAATGACAAGGTATTACATAGCTGATATTGCAGAAATAGTAGGAGGTAAAATTATACATGCTTCAAATTCTTTGTCAAATACAAATCCAATTGAACATTTACTCATAGATTCTCGTAAAGTAATTTACCCCGAATCGTCTGTGTTTATTGCTATTTCAGGTGAACGTAATGATGGGCACAATTATATAAGTGATGTTTACGAAGCAGGTGTAAAGAATTTTATTGTCGAAAAAAAATCATCACGAATCAGTATACCTTTAACACACGATGTAAATATAATTGAAGTTGATAATTCACTAATTTCATTACATAAATTGGCAGCTTTTCATCGAGCCAAATTTACTTACCCTGTAATCGGAATAACGGGCAGTAATGGAAAGACTGTCGTAAAGGAATGGTTATACCAGTTGTTAAAGGATGATTTAAATATCGTTAGAAATCCAAAGAGTTTTAATTCACAGGTTGGTGTGCCACTTTCGGTATGGCAAATGAACGAAGACCATCAATTAGGGGTTTTTGAAGCAGGGATTTCGCAATTAAATGAGATGGTCAATTTGCAAAAAATCATCAATCCGCAAATTGGTATTTTTACTTTTTTAGGAGTTGCACATGATGAAGGTTTCAAGTCTCACCATGAAAAATTGAATGAAAAGTTACAATTGTTTCTTCAATCTGAATTGCTTATTTATTGTTCAGATTTTAATGATGTAGATACTGATATTAAAGAGTTTTCGGCACAGCATCATCAACTGAAATTATTTTCGTGGAGTGCGAATGGCAATGAAGCAAATGTAAATTTTGAAATTGAAAAACGTGCGCAGTTTACTTCAATAAAAACCAGAAAAAGTGCACAAATATTAAGCATAAATATTCCTTTTTCTGATGAAGCTTCTGTGGCAAATGCATGTACCTGTTTTGCATTTTTAATAGCATTGAACCGCTTGTCAACTGATGTGTTAAAGAGATTTGAAGAGTTGCAACCTGTTGAAATGCGTCTTCAATTAAAAGAAGGAATTAATAATTGTGTAATTATAAATGATAGCTACAATGCCGATTTAAGTGCATTACAAATTGCACTCGATTTTATGGAACAGCAAAGTTCTGGTTTATCAAAAACTGTTATTCTTTCAGATATTTTTCAGTCGGGGTTAAAAGAAAAGGAATTATATATTCAACTGGCTAAAATGCTTCACCAAAAAGGAATTCATAAATTAATTGGTATCGGCAATCAGCTTAGCAAATTCAAATTATTGTTTGATACAAATGCAGAGTTCTATGGAAATACAGATGAGTTCATCAATTCATTTCGCAGTTTAGATTTTACAAATAATGTTGTGCTACTAAAAGGTGCTAGGCATTTCAAATTTGAAAGGATCAGCTCGCTTTTAGAGAAAAGAGTGCATGAAACTGTTTTCGAAATTAATCTGAATGCAATCGTAAATAACTTGAATGTTTATCGCAGTAAGATTAAGCAAGGAACAAAATTAATGGGAATGGTTAAAGCTTTTAGTTATGGTGCAGGTAGTTATGAGATAGCTAAAGTATTGGAGTTTCATCGTGTTGATTATTTAACTGTTGCCTATGCAGACGAAGGTGTTGTGTTACGCAAAGCAGGTATTAAAACGCCAATTATGGTTATGAACCCTGAAGAATCAGGTTTCGAATTGATACTGCAACATAACCTTGAACCAGAAATTTATAATTTATTCATTCTTGAAAAACTTATTAAATCATGTAACGGACAAGATATAAGCATTCATATAGAGATGGATTGCGGGATGAAAAGGCTTGGGTTTGATGAAGAGGATTTAGAGCGTTTGGTAACTGTGCTTAAGCAAAATCAGAATATTCGTGTGAGAAGTGTATTTGGACATTTAGCAGCCAGCGATGAAAAGAAACATGACGAATTTACCCGTGAACAAATTGCTAAATTCAAACGAATGAGTGATGTCATTTCAAATGCATTTGATTATCCTATTCTGAAGCATATTTTGAATAGTGGAGGAATTGTTCGTTTTCCTGAAGCTCAATTTGATATGGTTCGTTTGGGAATTGGTTTATATGGTATCGATCCTTCTGATAAAATTCAAAAACAATTACAGCAGGTTGGTACTTTAAAAACGGTCATTTCTCAAATCCGAAAAATGAAAAATCATGAAACGATTGGCTATAGCAGGAGGGGAGTTGTAAACATCGATTCTGAAATTGCGACAGTTGCGATAGGCTATGCCGATGGCTTGAATCGCAGGCTAGGAAATGGCAAAGGGTATATGATGATTAATGGAAACCGAGCACCGATTATCGGAAGTATTTGTATGGATATGACGATGCTTGATGTTACAAATATTGATTGTAAAGAAGGAGATGAAGTGATTGTTTTTGGGAAAGATCCAAGCATAATTGATACAGCAGATAAAACGGGAACAATTCCTTATGAGATTCTTACATCCATTTCACAACGCGTGAAAAGGGTTTATTTTTACGAATAAATTTTAAGAAATAAACCGAGAAATTTGGTTTATTATTTTTCGTTATCCAATGTAACAACCTCTTCTCCTGCTTCATTTATCAGTCCTCTTCTTCCATTTAGCGAAACAATTGCCAATCCGTTTTTATACGGTCCGATGAAATCATATTTTACAGGAATATATTCTTCGCCTGCTTCATTGATAAAACCATATCGTCCAGCAATTTCAACTTTTGCTCTTCCTTTTTCCCAAGGATAAATATTATCGTATTTACAGGGAACAAATTCATCACCATCAGCATGAATAAATCCTTGTTTCTTATTTTTTTCAACTTTTGCTCTTCCATTTTTATATGGATGAATGACATCATAACCGGCTCTTTGTTTTCCTTTAGGTCCACCTTTTTGAGCAAAAGTTGTAATAGAAAATATCGATAATATCAGGATGATAAATCCTCTGAAAAATACATTCATATTTAAAATTTGGCCAAATATATAAGTTTAATTCTTTTTTTCTACCCCTCTAAATTACTTAGGCGAATTTGTTAAAAAATAAA
>CANKGI010000027.1 GCA_947481365.1 Bacteroidota bacterium
TGAAATGGAAATAAAGAAAGTAAAGCGCAGCGAAGATTATTCGGCATGGTATAACAATTTGGTTAAAAGTGCTGATTTGGCAGAGCATTCGGCTGTTAAAGGTTGTATGGTTATTAAACCTTATGGTTATGCTATTTGGGAAAAGATGCAAGCCGACCTCGACAAACGATTTAAAGAGACTGGTCATCAAAACGCTTATTTCCCATTATTTATACCCAAATCATTTTTTAGCAAAGAAGCGAGCCACGTTGATGGTTTTGCAAAAGAGTGCGCTGTTGTAACGCATTACAGATTAAAAGTTGACGAAACCACAAATGAAATAATTGTTGATCCAGATGCAAAATTGGATGAAGAACTGATTGTTCGTCCAACTTCTGAAACCATTATTTGGAACACCTACCGCGACTGGATTAAATCATATCGTGATTTGCCATTATTAATTAATCAATGGGCAAACGTGGTGAGATGGGAAATGCGTACTCGTTTATTTTTACGCACCACAGAATTTTTGTGGCAAGAAGGACATACTGCACATGCAACATCCGATGAAGCAATAAAAGAAACCGAGCAAATGCTTGAAGTATATGCCGAGTTTGCCGAAAATATTTTAGCCGTTCCTGTTATTAAAGGAGTAAAAACTGCAAACGAACGTTTTGCTGGTGCATTAGAAACTTATTGCATTGAAGGATTGATGCAAGATGGAAAAGCATTGCAAATGGGTACATCACATTTCCTTGGACAAAATTTTGCAAAAGCTTTTGATGTAAAATTTGTAACAAAAGAAAACAAACAAGAATATGTATGGGCTACATCGTGGGGCGTTTCTACACGTTTAATGGGTGCGCTTATTATGTGTCATAGCGATGACGAAGGCTTGGTATTGCCACCAAACCTCGCTCCTATTCAAGTTGTGATTATTCCTATATCAAGAAAAGAAGAAGAAAAAGTGGTGGTGCTTGAACGAGCAAAACATATTCAGCAATTATTAAAAGCCAAAAACATTTCGGTAAAATTAGACGACAGAGACAACCAATCTCCGGGATTTAAATTTGCTGAGTGGGAACTGAAAGGTGTACCAGTGAGAATTGCAATTGGACCGCGTGATGTGCAAAATGAAAGTGTAGAAGTTGCCAGGCGCGACACTAAAGAAAAACAAGTGATGAGTATGGTTGATCTTGATAATAAAATCGAGCATCTGCTTTCTCAAATTCAGAAAAACATTTATCAAAAGGCACTTGATTATCGCGATGAACATATTACCGCTGTTGATACTTGGGAAGAATTTTTAAATGTACTGGAAAACAAAACTGGATTTATTTCGGCACATTGGGATGGAACATCGGAAACAGAAGTTAAAATAAAAGAAATGACCAAAGCCACCATTCGCTGTATTCCTTTAAACAACAAAATGGAAACAGGAAAATGTGTGCTTACAGGCAACCCAAGCAAGCAACGTGTATTATTTGCGAAAGCATATTGATAAGTTGATTTGGTTAATAAGTTGATTGGTTGATTCGAAGTTGGAATCATTTTACAGTTATCGGTATCTTTTGAAATTTCATAGGTGAACCATTAGTATTATCAAGTGCTTGTATTACTGCATCAAATAATCCTGAATCATTAAATACCTTATAAATTATATTTGTATTGTCAAACGCATCATAAAAAAAGTTAGGCGTTTCATTTCTCTTTACTACTGTTAGCCAAACAATGTCAGCCTTACTGCAGTTTGTAAAAGTTACAGTATCATTTCTATTAATATTAATCTTATCAGTATAAAAACAGGCTTCTGGTACCCTAATTACGGTAGCATCTTTTGTACAAGAAAAACACAATAATGAGAATAAAATAATGATTAAATAACTTGACTTCATTTCAGATTAACGAGTTCATTTTAATATTATTATATACTAAAAAATGTGACCCTCTGTTATCGATAAAGTTTACATCACAATTTTTCGTTGGTAAACGATAAAAGAAAAATCGTATTGATTTTTTTCATCAGCAGCATGAAATTCATTTTTTATTTCTTGCCAGTCGTGTTTATCAAAATGCGTAAAAAAAGTATCGGCATTAAAAGAATGGTGTATGCGTGTGAGGTATATTTTATCGGCTAAATTAAATGCCTGTTCGTAAATCGAACCACCGCCAGTAATAAATAATTCGTGCTCATTATTTGCTTTGGCAAAAGCAATTGCTTCTTCCAAATTTTGTTTTACAACACATCCTTCAATATGATCCGTTGATAGCGAAACAACAATGTTGGTGCGATTTGGCAAAGGCTTGCCTACCGACTCAAAAGTTTTTCGCCCCATCACAATGTGATGCCCTGTTGTAGTTTGTTTAAAATATTTTAAATCGGCCGAAAGATGACAAAGCAATTGATTGTCTTTTCCAATTCCATTTTGTTCGTCAGCTGCTACGATGAGTGAAATAATCATGATGCAATTTACTTTTTCTGCTTGCTAAAAAACAAAAAAGCCGAAAGAAAATTCTTTCAGCTTTCATAAAATATTTTCAAAATATTATTTCAATGAAAACAAAGCCCCATCAGGATGTTTTGGATTGTATGACAATTTATTCTCTGAAGGAATTACTGCCAAATCCATTCCTTCTAATGGAATTGCACCAAGCAAAGGCTCAGCATTTCCAGGTAATACAAAAGCATCTGTATAGCAAGTTCTATCTCCAAACCTGATTTTCAGTCCAGCAACTAATTCAATTGGCTTCACCGTTCCATCTGCTAAAGAAACATTCATCAAGATTCCTTTTTTCAAACCCAATTCATCACGAATTTGCTCATTAATTACCAACCGAATTGCGCCAGTATCAACCATCAATTCAACTTCCATTTTCCGAATTTGGTTTTCATTTATCAAACCTTCTTCAAATTTGTTCTCATCGTATTGATTGAGTAGTTCAACTGTTGCATATGTAAGTCCCATGTTTCAAATGTAATGAATATTTTTTTTATCAAATAAAAACAAAAAAGCCGAAAGAAAATTCCTTCGGCTTTCGATTGATTTTATGTAGTCAATTAACTCAAACTTTTAATTTCACTCACCAATTCTGATAATGATTTTTTAGCATCACCAAACAGCATGCTTGTTTTTGGTTTGTAGAACAATTCATTTTCGATACCTGCATAACCAGCTTTCATGCTCCGTTTCATTACGATAACGCTTGCAGCATTCTCTACATCCAAAATAGGCATTCCGTAAATTGGTGATGAAGGATCTGTTTTTGCAGCAGGGTTTACAACGTCATTAGCTCCAATAACAAGTACAACATCAGTAGTTGCAAACTCAGGATTTATTTCTTCCATTTCAACCAATTTGTCGTAGCTCACATTACTTTCGGCAAGCAACACATTCATGTGGCCAGGCATACGTCCGGCAACGGGGTGGATTGCATATTTCACAGTTACATCATTTTTTTCTAACAACTCTTCTAACTCATGAACCACATGTTGCGCTTGAGCAACAGCCAATCCATAACCAGGAACGATGATTACTTTCTTTGCATATTTCATCATGATAGCAGCATCTGATTTTGTCACTTCTTTTATTGAACCAACAAAAGTTGTAGATGTTGCAGCTGCTCCAGTTTTTGCTCCTCCACCAAAATTTCCTATCAGCACATTTGTAAGTGAACGATTCATCGACTTACACATTACAACTGTTAAAAGCGTTCCGGCAGAACCTACCAAAATACCTCCGATTAACATTACATTGTTACCGTATAAAAACCCTCCACAAGCTGCAGCCACACCGGTAAATGAATTCAGCAATGAAATTACCACAGGCATATCTGCACCACCAATTGGGAATACAAACAACACCCCATAAGCAACAGCCAATAATATAATCACATAAAACATCTCAGTGTTTGCAATATTTCCACTGATCATCATGGCTGATAATCCAATCAAAGAAAGAAGCAATGCCATATTGATATATTGACCTGCAGGTAATGAAAAATCTTTTATTTTCTCTTCTAATTTTCCGTAGGCGATAATACTTCCTGTGAAAGAAACTGTTCCAATAATTAGTCCGGCAAAAATGGTAATGAGTGTACCGGTTTGTATATTAGAAAAACCTTCCAACTCAACATGATGACGAAACTCAATTACCGAAATTAAAGCTGCGCAAGCACCACCCATTCCGTTAAAAAACGAAACCATTTGAGGCATTGCAGTCATCTTCACTTTTTTGGCAATCATCCATCCGATAACAGTTCCAACAATGAGTCCTCCAAAAATAAATCCAAGATTACCTAAGTGTTCACCTCCTTCAGTAGTATATAAGAAAATGGTACCAAAAATGGCAAGGATCATTCCTCCGGCAGCAATTAAATTTCCTTTACGAGCAGTAGCAGGATTACCTAAAAATTTCAATCCAAGGATAAATGTTACCGAGGAGATTAAATATATTAATTGTAGTATATGTTGCATCGTTTTTATTTTTTCTTTTTAAACATTTCAAGCATTCTGTCGGTAACCACAAAACCACCAACAACATTAAGTGTTCCCATAATTACGGCTATAAAACCAAGAACAACAGAAACAAGTTCCTGAGCTTGGCCCATCACTATAATTGAACCGATAATTACTACACCATGAATAGCATTTGCTCCACTCATTAAAGGTGTATGTAACACCGAAGGAACATGTCCGATTAGTTCAATACCTACAAATATCATGAGGATAACGAGGTAGAACATTTGAATATTAGATGATATAAAATTTAATATAGTTTCCATTGCTAATTATTATGCTGTTTGAACTAAAGATGGGTGAACAGTTTTTCCTTGATGAGTAATTAATGTGCCTTTTGTAATTTCTTCTTCCATTTCCCATTTAAAACCATCTTTAGTTGATAAATGTGAAAGTAAGTTGTAAATATTTTTAGCATACAATTCACTTGCATTTTGAGGAAGCGTACTTGGCAAATTACTTTGTCCGAGTATTGTTACACCATGTTTTACAACTGTTTTATCTAATTCACTCAGTTCACAATTTCCACCTTGCTCAACAGCCATATCCACAATTACGCTACCAAGTTTCATTAATTTAACTTGTTCTTCTGTAATTAATATAGGTGCTTTTCTACCCATTACTAAAGCTGTAGTAATCACTAAATCGGCAATTGCCAACGATTTATTTACTGCATCTTTTTGTTTAGCTAAATAATCATCCGAAACTTCTTTGGCATAACCACCTTCAACTTTAACAGCTTCTTCCGTTTTAACTTCAATAAATTTTCCTCCCAGCGATTCTACTTGTTCCTTAGTTTCTGGTCTCACATCGGTAACTTCAACAATTGCACCTAATCTTTTAGCTGTAGCAACTGCTTGTAAACCGGCAACTCCAGCACCAAATATTAAAACACGTGAAGGAGAAATAGTACCTGCTGATGTCATCAAAAGTGGAAATATTCTGCCTAAGGCATTTGCTCCCAAGATAACAGATTTGTAGCCTGCCAAATTATCCTGCGAGCTCTTAGCATCCATATTTTGGGCTCTCGAAATACGAGGAATCGCATCCATCGAAATGGCGCTGATATTTTTATCTGCCAGTTTCTTTACCAAATCGGGATTAAATGCTGCATAAATATATGAAACAGCTGCTGAACCCGATTTCGAAAATCCGATTTCTTCGTCAGTAAGCGCATTAACTTTTACAATAATGTCGGCTTTTGAAAGCATTTCACTTTTGGATGACTCGATATTTGCGCCAGCTTTTTTATAAGCTTCGTCATCAAAATTCGATTTGTAACCTGCGCCAGCCTCAACTGTGCAAGTATATCCAGCTTTTATAAATTGCTGAACAACAGTTGGAGATAGCGCCACGCGATTCTCTCCAATTTTGGTTTCTTTAATTACTGCTATATTCAAATGAGTTGAAAATTAGTGGGGTAAAACAACATATTTATACCAATTTATGCAAGATGATTCTTGTCATGTCTAGAATCTTGAACCTCAGATTTATCAACTAAATATAGTACAAATAGCAATTTATTGTTGTTGCAAAGATTGGCTTGAAATAAATTGAAGATAAATTTGAAACACATTTTATGTAAAAAAATATTTGGCAATAATTTCAAATTTTGAGTTATGATTGAAAAGAAATTTCTTTTCAGAAAAAAAAATAAAAAAATATTTTATCGAATGCTTGACAAAAAATAAAAATTATTATTTTTGTTAGCGTAATCTAAAAAATAAAATGAGCAAGTCTAAAAAACCGGCTTCAAACGAAAAACCAATTAAGAAAGTAAAAGCTGACCCTAAGCTTTCGAAAAAAATTGCTCCAAAAAAATATTCAGAGGAGGATGAAGATGATTTAGGAATGGACCTGGATGATAATTTGGATGCCGATTATGGAAAAGGTTTTGACTTTGATGATGATGAAGAAGATGACGATGATGATGATTCTTTTTAGTAATCATCAATCGTTATTTTTACAATTATCGAATTAAAACCATATCGGGTGTTTCAACTTCGTTGCTTACGTTTAAAGCACGGTCAACCAATCTAACTTTTAACTTAAAGGAGTCTGGAGCGTATATAATAGGTAAAACATTTACTTTAATTTCGCCTCTTATTGCTTTGTGATTTCCTTCTGGAGTAAGATTTCCAACTCTCACATCTCTATTGATGGTATCGTTGGTGTTGGGTAAAACAATTTTAAAATATTCTCCATTAAATTTACCGTAATAATCTATAAAGATATTATTATAGAAACGGTTAGAAAGTGATTTATTGGGTCCCAAAGTATCGTTTTGAAAAGGAGGAAAAGTATCTGATGCATTTAGACCAATGTCACCATCACCATCTTTATAAGTAAAGGTTAATACTATTTGTGTTGTATTTGCAACATACGATTGTTTAAATTCGATTGCAGGTACAATAGGATATATTTCGTTTCCTTTGCAACCATTAAACAATGATGCAACCAATACTATAAATACAAAATACGAACCAATATATTTTATGGATTTCAATGCAGGTGATTTCAGTTCAAAAATTTTCGAATCAAAAATAATAAATTTTGACGAATTAGCGCTGCAGCTTTTCAAGTATCAATTTGAGCAGAATTTGATTTATAACCAATTTTGCAAAAAAATTACCCCCATCAGTAAAATTGATTCATTAAAAAATATTCCTTTTTTACCTATTGAATTTTTTAAAACACACGAAATTAAATCCGACAATTTTACTCCAGAAATAATTTTTAAAAGCAGTGGTACAACAGGAATGTCACAGAGTAACCATTATGTTAAAGACCTAAGCATTTATGAAAAAAGTTATCATAAAGCGTTTGATCAATTTTATGGTAAAGCTAACGAGTATTGCATCATCGCATTATTACCCTCATATTTAGAGAGAGATGGATCTTCTCTTGTTTATATGTTTGAAGATTTAATCAAACAATCTGAACATCCATTATCTGATTTTTATTTACACGATTTCGAAAAACTCAATTCAACCCTCACACAACTTAAAGCACAAAAACAAAAAACCATACTTGTAGGCGTTACTTATGCTTTGCTCGATTTTGCCGAAAAACATCATATCACATTTCCTGAGTTAATAGTGATGGAAACAGGGGGAATGAAAGGCAGAAAAAAAGAAATGCTGAGGGAAGAAATTCATGAGGCACTTAAACAATCATTTTCTATTTCAAACATTCATTCAGAGTACGGAATGACAGAATTGCTTTCACAGGCATACTCAAAATGTGATGGCAAATTTATTTGTCCTCCTTGGATGAAAATTGTGATTACAGATACAAACGACCCTTTTCAAATTTTGCCTACCGAAAAAACAGGAATCATTAACGTAATTGATTTAGCAAATATCCATTCATGTGCATTTATTAAAACGTCTGATTTAGGCAAAATCAATCAAGATAACACTTTTGAAATACTTGGCAGGCTTGATAACAGTGATATGAGAGGTTGCAGCCTACTATATTTTTGAGCAAATAATTAATGATAAATATCATTTTAATTGCCTCATTTTTACAGGCTTTTTATATTTTTTTTCTACAAAGTATGCTTATTTTTGTTTTCTATTTTTAACTCTTAAAATTCTAAAATTATGGCAACAAATACAATTGTTGAAAAGGTATTAAGTAAAGCTGCTAAAGCATTCATTAATCTCACTCCTACCGAATTAGTTGAACATGCAATTAAAAATGGTGAAGGGGTTTTAACTGACACAGGAGCACTGATGGCAGATACCGGAGAATTTACCGGTCGTTCTCCAAAAGATAAATTTTGTGTAGCTGATGCTAAAACTGAAAATACAGTTTGGTGGGGCGATGTGAATGCAAAATTTGAACCTGCAAAATTTGATGCATTACTTGAAAAAGTAATCAATAGCTATGCTGGAAAACAAATTTATGTTCGCGATTCATATGCTTGTGCTGACCCTCGTTACAAACTGAATATTCGTGTAATTAACGAAACAGCAATGCACAACCTTTTCTGTCATAATTTATTTTTACGCCCTACAGCTGAAGAGTTAAAAACTTTTGAACCTGAATGGTTAATTATTAATGCGCCAAGTTTTAAAGCTGATAAAACTATTGATGGAACTCGTCAGCATAATTTTACCATGATCAATTTTACCAAGAAAATTATTTTGATTGGGGGAAGCGGTTACACAGGTGAAATGAAAAAAGGAATTTTTACTGTGTTACAATATATTTTACCACAAGAAAAAGGTGTTCTTTCGATGCATTGCTCAGCTAATATCGGAAACAAACATGGCGACACTGCCATTTTCTTTGGATTGTCGGGAACAGGTAAAACAACACTTTCAGCTGATCCTGATCGTAAATTGATTGGTGATGATGAGCACGGATGGGCAGACGATTCGGTATTTAATTTTGAAGGTGGATGCTATGCAAAATGTGTTGATTTAACCAAAGAAAAAGAACCACAAATTTTTGACGCCATTCGCGAAGGTTCATTGTTGGAAAACACGCGTTTCATTCCAGGAACAACTACAGTTGATTATGCAAATATTTCAGTTACCGAAAATACACGTGCCGCTTATCCAATTTATTTAATTGATAATATTGCTGTTCCTTCAATTGGAAAAGCACCTGAAAATATTTTCTTTTTAACTGCTGATGCATTTGGTGTATTACCTCCAATTTCAAAACTAAATGCAGGGCAAGCAATGTATAGTTTCATTAGCGGATACACTGCTAAAGTTGCAGGTACAGAAGCTGGTGTTACTGAGCCTCAAGCAACCTTCTCAGCATGTTTCGGGAAAGCATTCTTACCATTACATCCAGGAAAATATGCTGAAATGTTAGGTGCAAAATTAAAAGCTAATCCAAACATCAATGTCTGGTTAATTAATACCGGATGGACTGGTGGACCTTACGGAGTTGGCTCACGTATGAAATTGCCTTTAACACGTGCAATGATTACTGCTGCATTAAATGGCGAATTAAATAATGTTGCTTACGAAGCACATCCTATTTTTGGATACCAAATGCCAACAACTTGTCCGAATGTTCCTGCTGAGATTTTAAATCCTCGCAATACATGGACTGATAAAGATGCTTACGATGCACAAGCAAATAAATTGGCAAATATGTTTGTGAAGAATTTCGAACAATATGCTAGTGGAGTAAGTCCTGAAATTTTGAATGCTGCGCCAAAAGCACAACAACATTCATAAGTCTAACGAATAAAGACAGATTTAAAAAATAAAAATTATCATTGTAGAGACGTTGCTTGCAACGTCTTTACTTTTTTAAAACCATGCATATTTTTTATCAACCCGATTTAACACAAAATGAAATTTTTCTAAACGAAGAAGAATCAAAACATTGTGTTCGTGTATTGCGGTTAAAAAAAAGTGATGAAGTTGAATTGATTGACGGAAAAGGAACTTCAGCCATTGCAAATATTGTTGACGATAATCCAAAACATTGTTTATTAAATATTTCTCTACTTACTGCTCATCAAGCACTGCGCACTTATAAATTGCATATAGCAATCGCTCCTACAAAAAATTTCGATCGTACAGAGTGGTTCATTGAAAAAGCTGTTGAAATTGGCATTGACGAAATCAGTTTTATTGAATGCAGAAATTCGGAACGTATAAAAGTAAATATGCAACGTTGCGAAAAAGTAGCCATCTCGGCAATGAAACAAAGCAAACAATTTTGGTTACCGAAGTTGAATGATATTAGAAAATGTGATGAAGTGATGAAGGGATTAGGGAATGAGGGTTTAAAATTAATTGCATGGTGCGAAACTGATACTACACAAAGTCTTCATCACTTCATAACTTCATCCCTTCATCCCCAAAATATCACCATCCTCATCGGTCCTGAAGGAGATTTTACTAAAGAAGAAGTTGAGCTTGCCATAAAAAATAATTTTAAAACAGTTTCATTCGGAGAAAACAGATTACGAACAGAAACCGCTGCACTATACGCATGCACTGCCATAAATGTATTAATGACAAAACATGAGTAGAAGATTATTTTTACTGATTGGACTATTCATTTCACAAATTGCATTTCCACAGCAGGTAGAAAAAAACAACCGTCAATTAAAAATATTTAAAACCGTTGCAGCACCAATTGCTTTAATAAGTTTTGGACTAGTTTGTGAAAATGAAAACGGATATCCCAGCAGTAAAGAAATAAAAAACTGGAGAGATAAAAATTTCAATTCTTTCTCTACCAGAATTGATGATGCTACCGTTTTTATTCCGGCAGCAATTGTTTATGGTTTAGATTTATTACATGTAAAAAGTAAAAACGATCCACTCAATCAAACAATCCTGTTTGCAAAAACTTCTTTTGTTACAATGGCATTTGTTTACGGTTTAAAATACTCAACAAATGTTGCTCGTCCTGATGGCTCCGACAATCAATCATTTCCATCGGCACACACAGCTATGGCATTTGCGTATGCCACAGTTTTAGATAAAGAATTTAAAAATACCTGGATAAGCATTGCAGGATATGGAGTTGCAACCGCCACTGGTGCCATGCGAATTTTAAATAACAAACATTGGTTTTCAGATGTAGTTGTGGGTGCCGGATTAGGAATACTTTCAACAAATTTGGTTTATGCAACTCATCAAAATAAATATAAATGGGACTGTCGAAAAAATTCTGCGCTTTTACCTAATATTGGAAACAATCAATATGGTTTAATGTGGTTAAAAACATTTTGAAAAACCTTGTCAAAATATTTTCGGTGTTATTGCTAGTGCTTGTTTTTACAAGCTTCTCCAATCCTACCTATAAAATTGCCAAACTTAAATATAATGGCGGAGGTGATTGGTATGCGAACAAAACATCATTGCCAAATCTTATTAAATTTTGCAATCAAAATATTGGCACAACTATTTTTGCCGAAGAAGATATTGTGGAAGTAGGCAGTAAGGATATTTTTAACTATCCGTTTATTCATTTAACCGGACACGGCAATATAGTATTGACAACACAGGAAGTTGAGAATCTCAGAAATTATTTAACAGCCGGTGGTTTTTTGCATGCGGATGATAATTATGGTTTGGATAAATTTTTTAGACGTGAAATGAAAAAAGTTTTTCCTGAACTGGAATTGGTTGAACTTCCTTTTTCGCATCCTATTTATCACCAGAAATTTTCGTTTGATAAAGGTTTACCCAAAGTGCACGAGCATGATGGTAAGTCACCACAAGGTTTTGGCATTATTTATAAAGGACGATTGGTTTGCTTTTACAGTTATGAATGTGATTTAGGAAATGGCTGGGAAGACCAAGATGTTTACAACGACCCCGAACCTGTTCGACAAAAAGCTTTGCAAATGGGCGCAAATTTATTGCAGTATGTTTTTACTAATTAAAATATTAGTATAACAATAATTATATTTCGCAATTAGTTTCCATTTATTAGGTCTATAACTTTTGGAGAAAGTTGAAGCAGAAATGATTGCTATTGAAATTGGGACAACTGATAGAGCTGTAAAAATAAGAGCTTTTTTATTTCCATTTCTTCCTTCCGGCCATATTAAACTATTATTTATTGCTGCATTTATTGTATAAATAGTAATTCCAACTGAACTCCAAAAAAATACATATAAAATATTCTCTCCCTTTTTATGAATTTTAATTTTCTTTATTGAGGAATAAACACAATCAAAATTTTGTGATTCATTATTTACCTTTTTAAAAATTAAACTGTCATCCTTAATTTTATCCAAAATCAGTTGTTGGTTTATACCATTGCTAAAAGTACAGCTAACTAATTTGGGTAATACATAATTTTTCTGAATAGGATTATATTTCATCGTGTCAACAATTTCTTCGAATACAATTTTTTGCTGGGCAATGGAAATACTTGCAAAAGCAGAAATGAGTAAATTAAAAAGCGTTAACTTTTTCATTTGCGTTTAAATCTTAATGAAGGTTTTCTGTTGGCATGAATAACAGCGAACACAATTATTTTATTTTCATCTATTTCAAAAATAATTAAGTAAGGAAAATTTGATAATAGAGCTTGTCGGAAAGCTTTGTATTTCTTTGAATAAACTTGTGGCTCTTTTTGAATAAAAGAAATTCGCTCTTCAAATGCATCAAGAAAACGAAAACCTAAACGCGTTTGATGATTTTCATACCACTCAAAAATATCGGCAATATCTTCGCGTGCTTCTTGCTTTATTTTAATTTCAAACTTCATTTACCAATTTTCGAAACAGCATATTTCCTCACTTCCGAAACCGAAAAAGATTTGCTTGTCCCTTTTAAATGTGCGCTTTTTCGCTTATCCAACATCTTTTTATCAGCTTCTGAAAATTCATATTCCGATTCTATTGGATGAAGCAAAAGTGTGTACATCGCTTCTAATTTATTTTTATCGGCACTATTTATATATGCGTGAAGTTGTTCTTTTAAAGTTGAAACTGTCATATCAATATTGTTTATTCAAAAATAATTGATTTAGGTGAATAATATTAGCGAACTTAATGCAGTTCGTTTTTACTAATTAATTTCATTTTTGATCTTATTTTATAATCGTGAGGATTATACTTTTTGAAACGATGTACCGTGCTAATAATAGCTTGTGGAAATGATATTGCGAACAAAGGCAAGGTGGCTAAAAGGGAATATCCAATTTCACTACCAAGTGGTGCAGTGTATACCAGATAAAAAGACGAAATACAAATTCCGGTAACAGCCCAACTGCTAATCATCCAACCATCATAAATAATAGAAACAAAAGCATTTCTCTTTATCCTCATCCAAGTAACATCACTCCAACAAATTTTAAATGTATCGTTAGTATAATATTCTCTAAAATATAATGTGTCGTTTTTTAATTCATAAAATGAACCCCTCATTTTATCACTATAATTTTTAAACTTACAAACTACATCATGAGGAATTTTAACGTTACGAATATGATGATTGTAATTTGTTTCCAATTCGATGATCTGTTGTGCAACACTCAATTTTGTTAGTGCCAAGAATAAGAGCAATAAAAAAAATCTATTTCTTATCATTGGATTTACTTTTACCTAAATGTAACTGGAACCCTACACCATACGCGAAAATATTTCTTTCATCATTTTTTTGATTCTTTGAATAGGTGTAATTGATGAGTAACTCTATAGCAATATTAGGAGTTGCAAAAAATACCGGCCCACCACTAATACTAATATTATTTGTTCTTGATGAAGATATAGAACTGTAAGGTTGTGAAGAATATGTTGGGTTATAAGTTATGATATTATATGAATACTTACTTTCAGCATATCCAAATGAATAATCGATATCCATAAAGAAATTTACACTTTTGGTTTGAGGTAAAAAATAGCCTCTCAAAAAAATGGCATCTCTGGTCTCTGTATATTCTGAAAGACTAGTACTGAAATTAGTATTCAAGTAATCAAAATATGTTCTTAATCCTACAGCAAAATTATTGGCAATAAAATAACCCACTTGAGGGTTTACCTGATATTCATAAGATTTATAATTTGAAACACTTGTTCTGGTATAACCAAACATTCCGCCCACCAAAAATTGTCCTTTACTTATTTGAGAGAATGAGTATAAGTTTAACAGCAGAAAACTTATTAATAATATTTGTTTCTTCATAGCAGCAAAAATTTATATTCAATAATAAATAAAAAAGCCCACGTTTTAAAATCGTGGGCTTTAGTTTTATACTAAGTTAATCTTTATTCGTTTTCCGATTTCTTCAATGTCGGCTTTAAACTTCTTGTCGGTTTCAATTAAATCGTTTACCGTTTGGCAAGCATGAATAACTGTTGAGTGATCGCGTCCGCCAAAATGCATTCCGATTGTTTTAAGTGACGATTTGGTTAAATCTTTTGCATAGAACATAGAAATTTGGCGAGCTTGAACGATTTCGCGTTTACGTGTTTTTGATTTTACCAAATCAACCGGAATGGTAAAGTAATCGCAAACCAATTTTTGTATAAACTCGATAGAGATTTCGCGTGAAGAATTTTTTACAAAATTTTTCAAAATCTGTTTTGCCAAATCAAGCGTAACTTCTTTTCTGTTTAATGATGATTGTGCAAGCAATGAAACCAATGCTCCTTGTAACTCACGAATGTTGGTATTTATATTATGTGCAACATATTCTACCACATCACGGCTTAGGTTAATTCCATCAGCATACATCATATGCTCAAGTATTGCTAAGCGTGTTTCAAAATCTGGAGTTTGCAAATCGGCAGATAATCCCCATTTGAAACGTGATAATAAACGTTCGTCCATTCCCTTCAAATCTTTTGGTGCACGATCACTCGTTAAAATAATTTGCTTACCAAGTTGGTGAAGGTGATTAAATATAGTAAAAAATATTTCCTGCGTTTTTTGTTTGTTTTCTAAGAATTGAACATCATCAACAATCAACACATCAACGTGCTGATAAAAATTCATGAAATCCTGATTTGAATTATTACGAACCGAATCAACAAATTGATTGATGAATTTTTCAACCGGAACATAAAGCACTACTTTATTTTTATTGTTTTGCTTCACCATATTTCCGATGGCTTGAACCAAATGCGTTTTTCCCAAACCTGTTTCAGAGAAAATCATCAACGGATTAAATGAAGTTCCTCCAGGTTTGTTTGCAACTGCATAACCTGCAGAGCGAGCCAAACGGTTGCAATCCCCTTCAATAAAATTATCAAAAGTTAAATTCGGATTTAAGTTCGAATCGATATTGATCTTTTTTATTCCAGGAATGATAAATGGATTTTTTATGTTGTTGCTCAGGTTAAGTGGCACACCAATATTTTGACTGTCGGCTTTTGTGTTTGTGCTTCCAGGCAAATTAACCATGTACGGATTTGAGTTGTTGGTTCCGTTCTCCACTATAATATTATATTCAAGTCGTGAGCCTGTTCCGAGTTCCGATTTCAACGCTTTCTTTAAAAGGGTAACATAATGTTCTTCCAACCATTCGTAAAAAAACTGGCTAGGAACCTGTATTGTTAACACTTTATTTTCAAGCTTAATGGCTTTGATTGGTTCAAACCATGTTTTAAAACTCTGAGGAGAAACGTTATCCTGAATCAGTTTCAGGCAGTTGCTCCATACATTATCACAAGACTTTTCTGACATAATATTTAACTCTTTTCGACTCGGAAGTTGATTAAAAAATTGTTAATAAAAAAATTTTTTCAACAATAAATTTTCATTTGATGATTTAGGAAATTTTAAAGTGCTTATAATCTATCAACTTTGTAAATAAGCACTAAAAAAAAATAAAAAACCAGATAAATATTTTCTGGTTTTGCTTGCTTTTTTGATTGAAATTTTAAGTAGTTGTTAATAAGCGATGAATAGCTGTCAAATATTTCGCTCACCGATTTCGAGAACTGAAGCAACCGGCTGTGATACTTTATTTTTCAATGGTTCGAATGTATAGTCTATTCTTCCTAAATTTATTCCTGCCCATCCCACTTGATTAATCAGCACTTCTTTACCTAGTAAATTTTTTTGCTTAACAGGAGCCGGTAAAAAGGTGTGCGTATGTCCGCCTATAATCAAGTCAATATTTTGTGTTTTCTGTGCAAGTGTGATATCACTCACTTTATCGTTGGCATACTTATAACCCAGATGTGATAAACATATAACAAGATCGCATTTATGTTTTGTTTTCAATTCTGCAGAGATTCTGTTTGCCGCTTCAATAGGGTCGTTATATTTTATGTTACCATACAACTCATCTGGTACCAAGCCTTTAAGTTCGATACCTACTCCAAACACACCAATCTTTACTCCATTCTTATTAATAACCTTATAAGGTTTAACTTTATCAGATAACAATGTATTAGAAAAATCGTAGTTGGCATTTACAAACTCAAATTTGGCATATCGCATTTGATTAATGATTCCTTCAATTCCATTGTCAAAATCATGGTTACCAAGTGTTGCCAAATCGTATCCCATTTCCGACATGATTTTATATTCCAATTCACCTTCAAAAAAATTGAAGTACGGTGTACCCTGAAAAATATCTCCGGCATCAAGCAATAGCACATTTTTTTCTTCACTCCTTATTTTTTTGATGAGTGCAGATCGGGCAGCTGCACCGCCAAGTCCGGCAAACTGTTTATCATCGGAAGCAAATGGTTCAATTCGACTGTGCCAGTCGTTGGTATGCAAAATAGTTATCCTAATGGCTTCATCTTTTGCCAATAATCGCAACGGAGAATTTGCTAACGCAGCTAATGCAACCGTTGATGCTGTAGTTTTTATGAAACCTCTACGGTTGAGTAATTGTAATTCTTCCATCTTTTTTTGTATTGACTGTTTGATTGTTATTTTTCAATTCGCGCAGGTAATCGATTATCGCATCACGAACTTTATAATTTAAAGGAGTTCTCTTTTTTCCGTTTTGCAACATGGTAATATTATCACCACCATTTACAATATAATCAGAAGTTACCAGAGTGTATGTTTTATTAGGATCGAGTAACTGACCTTTAAAAGTGATACTATCGGCAAGCGATTGGAGAATATTCATCCTCACTCCGCTAACCGGCCATCCACCGCTTTTTGCAACCACATCGAGTAATTGTTTGCACGTTTTACCATCAATTTCAACAACTTCAAGTTGGTTATCAAATGGCATCAACTCATAAATTTTACCGAGTGTAATATTTCCTTTAGAGATAGACGGAATGCGCAAACCACCATAATTAAGCACACAAAAATCAACAGGCCTTTCATACGTTTTATTTGCATAAGCCAACACAGCATCTGCAGCCATGTTACACAAACTGCCTTCTGGACGTTCTTTGCTTAAATCAACATCGTTCACTGCAATTACCTCGTTCATTTGTGCATCGAGTTTTTGCTTAAAGGGAGCAATCATTTTTACAATTACCGAATCAACAGCTTTGAGAGAATCTTGCTTGATGCGGGTTTGCGAGGTATGAGTTTCTTTTAAATAATATGGTCCTGAACAGGACGAGACAATAAAAAATAGTAAAACTAAAAAATTACGTACAGGAAATTTCATAGCGCAATTAAATAAAGAAAGTTTAATTGGCAGTTAAATTTTTTCAGGAAAATTTTTAGCTCTTGTATTCGCCAAAAACTTTGCGGAACACATCGGCTACTTCACCAAGTGTTGCATAATCTTCAACGGCTTCAATAATGCGAGGCATCACGTTAGTACCATCTTTTGCATCCTGCTCAAGTTTTGACAAAATCAGATTTACCTTATTGTTATCGCGATCAGATTTTACCTGGCTTATTTTATCCATTTGCACCTTTCTAATCGAATCATCCACTTTCAGTAATGTTGGATTAACCTGTTCGTTTGAAGTAAATTTATTTAACCCCACAATTACTTTCTCTCCATTTTCAATTTCTTTTTGGTATTGATAAGAAGATGCTCCAATTTCTTTTTGCATATAACCTTGCTCGATTGCATTTACTGCTCCTCCCATCGAATCAATATGTTCAATATATTTCCAGGCTGCAGCTTCCACTTCGTCAGTTAATTGTTCTACAAAAAATGAACCTGCCAATGGATCAACAGTATCAACCACACCACTTTCGTAACCAATAATTTGTTGTGTACGCAATGCAATTCGTGCGGCATTTTCGGTAGGCAAACTCATGGCTTCGTCAAAACCATTTGTATGAAGTGATTGCGTTCCGCCCAATACAGCCGCCAATCCCTGAAGTGTAACTCTCGCAATATTATTATCTGCTTGCTGTGCCAACAAAGTACAACCACCTGTTTGTGTATGAAAACGTAACATTTGCGCTTTCGGATTTGTTGCTCCGAGTTCTTTACTCATCTTGGCCCACATACGTCTGGCAGCTCTGAACTTTGCAACTTCTTCAAACAAATTATTATGTGCATTGAAGAAAAATGAAAGTCGCTGACCGAACACATTTATATCCAATCCTTTTTCGATTGCGGCTTTTGCATAAGCTTTGGCATTCGAAAGAGTAAAAGCAATTTCTTGAACTGCTGTTGAACCTGCTTCGCGAATATGATATCCCGAAATAGAAATGGTGTTCCACTTCGGAACTTCATTGCTGCAATACTCAAAAATATCTGTAATTAAACGCATGCTTTGCTTTGGCGGATAAATATACGTTCCGCGTGCAGCATACTCTTTTAATATATCATTCTGAATGGTTCCCGAAATCTTTTTAATATCAGCACCTTGCTTTTTAGCAAGTGCAATATAAAATGCCAGCAATGTTGATGCTGTTGAATTGATGGTCATCGAGGTTGAAATATCTTGTAGTGTAATTCCATCAAATAATATTTCAATATCTCTGAGTGTATCTATGGCAACGCCAACTTTACCCACTTCACCTTCACTCATTGCATGGTCACTATCATATCCAATTTGTGTGGGCAAATCAAATGCAACACTCAATCCGGTTGTTCCGTTTGCCAATAAATATTTATAGCGTTTATTGCTTTCTTCGGCTGTCGAAAATCCAGCATACTGACGCATCGTCCAAAGTTTACCACGATACATATCGCTTTGAATTCCTCGTGTGTAAGGAAACTCTCCTGGGAGTCCATCCTCGTTCCTGTCAGAAGTGGAGGATGATGTGTAAACTTCTTTTATCTCAATTCCCGAATCGGTAGTTACTTTTTTTTGCGACATATATATATAGGTGTGCTCAGGCACAAAAATTTTGTCAAATATAGAATTGAAATTTGAATTAGAAATTCAATTCGTCAAGTGCTGCTTTTATTTCACGGATTGCCCGTGTATCTTTTTTAGCTTTCGCAGCATCTAATCCTCTTTCAAAAATCTCGATGGCTTTTTCGTCTTGACCTTTGTTTTCAAAAATTTTCCCAAGTTGATAAAATGAAGCCACATGATTTTTGTCAATATTTATTATTTCTTCAAATATTTTCTGGGCATTTTCAACATCTCCAACACCTTGTAATTCCATAGCCATTGCGTATTTCAGAAACA
>CANKGI010000028.1 GCA_947481365.1 Bacteroidota bacterium
AAAAGTTATACATTTCAATAACAGACAAAACAATAATTTGAATACATTCACAAAACAACAACTTTTCAACTTCACCAAATCAGTTTTCATTCAATGTGGAATGAACGAAATAGATGCAATTCTTGCAGCTGATGTTTTATTGTCTGCCGATATGCGTGGCATTGATTCGCACGGTGTGGCAAGGCTTTCAGGCTACGTACGTTTGTTCGAAGCTAAACGTGCAAATGCAAATCCTCAATGGAAAACTATTCACGAAACACCATCAACAGCTACTGTTGATGCTGATAATGGTTTAGGATTAGTTGTTGCTCCTAAGGCAATGGAAATTGCTATTGAAAAAGCGAAACAAGTTGGAACTGGTTGGGTGGCTATTCAAAATTCAAATCATTTTGGCATTGCGGCTTACCATGCGATGAAAGCTCTCGAACATGATATGATTGGCATTGCAATGACCAATGCAAGTCCGCTGGTTGCACCAACTTTTTCTAAAGAAAGAATGCTGGGAACAAATCCATTTTGTTATGTTTTTCCTGCAGGTAAAAATAAACCTGTAGTGGTTGACATGGCAACTGCAACCGCAGCAAATGGAAAATTAGAAATTGCACAGCGTAAACAAAATGAAATTCCCAAAGGTTGGGTTCAGGATAAAAATGGAAACGAATCAACCAATGCTGATGAGTTGAAAAATGGAGGCGCATTGCTGCCTTTAGGAAGTTCATATAAAACGTCAAGTTACAAAGGATATGCATTGAGTTCGGTAGCTGATATTTTTTGCGGAGTATTGAGTGGAGCAAATTATGGTCCGTGGGTTCCACCGTTTGTTTCATTTTTAAACCCACTTGAAAATCTTCCCGGAAAAGGAATTGGGCATTTTGTTGGAGCAATGAGGGTGGATGCATTTCGTCCGGTTGATGATTTTAAAAACAACATGGACAATTGGATTGAGCGTTTTAAAAATGCAACGCCAATCGAATCAAACCAAAAAGTAATTATTCCGGGAGAGCCAGAATTTGCTGAAGAAGAGAAGCGGTTAGAAAGCGGAATTCCATTAAATGATAAAGTGGTGGAAGATTTAAAATCTCTTGCTAAAAAATTTAAATTAGAGTTTTAACTTGCAACTATGTATAAGTTAGACCGAACAGTATTCAAGATTCAAACTTTTGAGGAAGCAGATCATACAAGAAAATATTGGTTAACCCAATCTTACCATGAAAGATTGGTTGCTGGTTGGTATCTTTCGTGTGTAGCTTTTAATGTTGACCCAAAAACTGTGAGAATGGACAGGACAGTTTTTTCAATGAGAAAACAATCATAATGGGAAATATTTTCAACGAAGATTTTCAAGACTTCATCAAAGCATTTAATGAAGCTAAAGTTGATTACATTTTAGTTGGAGGATATTCCGTTATTTTACATGGGCATAATAGAAGTACAGGTGATATGGATATTTGGGTGAGAAAATCAGAAGAAAATTTTCATAAAATAAATGTTGCATTTAGCATTTTCAAAATGCCAATGTTCGATATGACATTAGAAAAATTTATGTCAACAGTGAATGATGTTTTTACTTTTGGAAGAAGTCCAGTAGCGATTGATATAATCACAGAACTTAAAGGACTATCATTTACTGAAGCATTTTCTAATGCAACTTTAGTGCAAGATGAAAATATTGAAGTAAGACTTATTCATTTAAATGATTTAATTAATGCAAAAAAAGCATCAGCAAGGCCTAGAGATATAGATGATATCAATCATTTAAAGCATGAATAGAAAAATAATTCTCGCATCAAAATCACCACGAAGACAAGAGTTAATAAAAGGGTTGGAAATGGATTTTGAAGTTCATACATATGATGTGGATGAATCGTTTCCCGAAAATTTAAAAGCAGAGCATATTGCAACTTTTCTTGCCGAAAAAAAAGCAAAAGCGTATCCCTTTACTTTAAATGAAAATGAAATTCTCTTAACTGCTGATACGATTGTTTGGGTAAATAATCATGTGTTGAATAAACCCGAAAGCGAAGGGGAATCTTTTGCTATGCTAAAAGAAATTTGCGGTACAACACATGAAGTTTTCACAGGTGTTTGTTTGCGTACTAACAATAATTTGATAACATTTTTTGAAAGAAGTGAAGTAGTATGTAAACCAATTTCAGACGAAGCAATTTGGCATTATATAAAAAACTATAAGCCTTTCGACAAGGCTGGTAGTTATGGTATTCAAGATTGGTTTGGTTATACTGCTGTAGAAAAGATTAACGGTTGTTTTTATAATGTAATGGGATTACCTGTGAGCCGAGTTTATGCCGAACTCATGTTGATGCGTTGATTTGATTATAACTTGTATCCTGGATCTTGAATCCTGCATCATTATTATTCACGAAACATCATTCCTTCTTTTAATGAGTAATCAGAGGCAATAATCCGTTTTATTTTAAATTCTTCTACAACATATCTCATCAATATTGCTGATACCACAATCATCTCTACCCTGAAATCAACCATGCCTTTTAGCTTGGCTCGTTTTAGCTCATCCGATTGAATCATCAATTCATAAAACACGTCAAAATCTTCTCGTCTTATTTCATAAGCATTTTTTGATAACGAGTTAGGAACAACAGCTAAATCTTTTATCACAATGTCAAGTAAAGTTTCGTATGCACCTGCCGAACCTACAAGAATTGAAGATGGAAAATCATTGAGTGCTTCTTTTAAAGGTGAAAGTTTGGTTGACAAATAACTGTATAATGAATTAATCTCCTCTTCTGTAATGGGTTCATTTTTATGAAACATTTCGGTTAACCGTGCTGCACCAATTTCGAAACTCTGTTTCCATAAAATTAGTTCTTTATTTCCGATGATAAATTCTACACTTCCTCCACCAATATCCATTACTAAAATGTTTTCATCATTAAGATTATATGAATGACTTACACCCTCATAAATGCATGATGCTTCCTCATCGCCACTAAGCGTTAATATTTTAATTTGATATAAATCGTTTACCTTTTTTACAAATTCACTACCATTTTTTGCATTTCGAATTGCCGAAGTTGCACATGCTCTCACATCGGTTATCGAAAATTGATTGATGTATTTTTTAAACTCGGCTATGGTTGTGAGTCCTCTTGTAAATGCATCGTCATTTATAACGCCATTATTGATACCATTTTTGCCAATTTTTACCGGAACTTGTAATTTGAAAAATTCGTTGAGCTTGCCGTTTTTAGTTTCTCCTATCAGCAAATGAAAAGTATTAGTACCTAAATCAATAACTGCTTTCATCCGTTACAAGTTATAATAAAAAATTAATATTTATATTAGCAAAATGAAAGCCGTTATTCTTGTTGCTATTGGAGGAGCTATTGGTTCAGTTTTAAGATATTTAGTTTCGATTTGGATGAAAAATTTATGTACATCTGATTTCCCATGGCATACATTCTCTGTTAATATAATTGGCTGCTTGATAATTGGCTTTATGTTTTCGCTCACGTTAGGAAATATATCTTTTGAAAATCTTCGTTTGTTTTTGATGGTTGGTATTTTGGGAGGATTCACCACCTATTCAAGTTTTGGATTAGAGACATTTGATCTTATTAAACAGAATAAATTCTTGTTTGCTTCATCATATATTTTGGCAACAAATATTTTTGGTTTAGTGGCTGTTTTTTGTGGTTATTCAATTCATAAACTAGTCAGTTAATGAAAGGTATTATCACAAAATCAACTGGAAGTTGGTATAATGTTAGAGATGAAAAAGGGGATGAAATACGTTGTAGGATAAAAGGTAAAATCAGACTAGATGATTTGAAACATACAAATCCTGTTGCTGTTGGAGATGTAGTTCATTTTGAAATGGAAGAAGGTAGGGAAGATGGTGTAATCAAATTGATTGAGCCACGTAGAAATTACATCATTCGAAAATCTAGTAATCTTTCAAAGCAGACACATATAATTGCATCAAATCTTGATCAAGCCATTTTGATTGCTACTTTAGTTCATCCAAAAACTTCATTGGGCTTTATTGATCGTTTTTTATTGACTACTGAAGCCTATCATATTCCAGCAATTATTATTTTCAATAAGAGTGATTTGTGCGGTGGAGGATTGAAAGAGATTTTAGATGATACGATATCCATTTATAAAAATATCGGTTATCAATCCATGTTGTGCTCGGCAAAAAAGCAAACGAATATCGATTTAGTTTCGGATTTGTTAACAAACAAAACATCATTGATTATTGGGCATTCAGGTGTAGGTAAAACATCACTATTAAATTTGATTGAACCATCACTTAAATTAAAAACTTCTGAGATTTCAAATTATTCGGGTAAAGGAAAACACACCACCACATTTGCTGAAATGTTTGAATTATCAAAAGGTGGATTTATTATCGATACACCTGGTATCAAAGAGTTTGGTGTAGTTGATTTTGCTACTAATGAGATTTCACATTACTTTAAAGAGATGCAACCACTCATTGGCAGTTGTAAATTTAATAATTGCATACATTTAAATGAACCAGGATGTGCTGTAAAATCAGCAGTTGAAGAAGGTAAGATTAGAGAAGAGCGTTACGAAAGTTATTTGAGTATTTTAAACAATCAAGATGTTTTTGAATAATTAATATATGAGAGTAGTTATTCAATGTTGTTTAAACGCCTCTGTAATTGTTGAAAATAAACAGCATGCTTCAATTGAAAATGGCTTGTTAATTTTTTTAGGAATTGAGGATTCCGATAGCGAGGATGATATTGTTTGGCTTTCAAATAAAATTTGCAACCTTCGCATTTTTAATGACGAAACTGGAGTAATGAATTTGTCTGTAAAAGAAATTGATGGTCAAATATTATTGATTAGTCAATTTACTTTATTTGCGTCAACAAAGAAGGGGAACAGACCTTCTCATATTAAGGCTTCGAAAGCTGAATTTGCTATACCGGTTTATGGTAAAGTTATTTCTCAATTCGAAAAGGATTTAGGTAAGCGGATCGAAACAGGAATTTTTGGTGCCGATATGAAAGTATCATTAACAAACGATGGTCCAGTAACAATTTTGATTGATACAAAAAATAAGGAATAAAAAAAGCCTCCATTAGGAGGCTTTCATATTAAATTAGTTTTTGATTAGTATTCCCACAAATCATGTTCCATTAAGAACAAATCATTTTTAATTTTATCAGATTCAAGTAATGAAGCGATACCATTATCTTTAAATTCAGCAAACTCATTAATGTTATTATCATATTGATTAGCTTCTTTGATGATATAGCTGCTAAACAACCGTTGTTCAAACCAATCATCAAATGTAATACGAGCTGCATCGTTCGATCTGTTAAAAACTTCCTTGTTTACCATAATATCTCTGATGTCATTTTTATCAGCATCTTTAGAATCTTTATGATATTTCAAGACACATAAGTCTTGCTCAGTCTTCATTTCTTGTCCACCAAATCTAGGTTTGTATTGAGGAGCAATTGATATTATTCTCACAAACATTCTAGATTCTTTTTTATCAAAAATCCAATCTTCCAATACTCTAAATTTCGTAATTTTTAAAGGATTCAATCGGTCAACAGTTGTATCTAATCTTTGATTAAAGGGATCTTCAGGATCACCGTTAGGGTCAATAATATTTTTCACATAACTTGTATCTGCTCCAAATGACAAGAACTCTTCAATTGTAAATGATGAAGACAATGAATCATTTTTGTAAGGAATCAGTTTACCATCAAGAACAGAATTGTACAAAATTAAATTCAATGGATCCTTTGGCCATTGCATACATTTATTTTGTTTTTCTCTTACATCAATGATACGAGTAATACGTTTTGCCCAAAAAACATCAGCCTCTCTCAAATACGGCCATGGAACAACCTTACGTTCAGTTACAGCCTGACGAGTATAGATAAAATCATCATATACACCCTGAGCTGAGAGTAAATTTACTCCTGAAGTCAGTAAAAATAATCCAATCAATAATTTTCGAAATAGCTGGCTCATTTTATATTTATTTTACATTGATCAATAATGGAGTTGACAGAGGTCTTAAACCACCTGGTCCATCAACTTTCATATTTGCAATAATAATTTTATCTCCAGATTGAATTGTATTTAAAATACTTCTCATCTGAGGTGTCAATGCTTGTCCGTTTGCTGCTAAACCTTGAAAGTTACCTTTCTTAGGGAAATAGCCAAATTGGAAAGCTGTTGGTGTGTATTTAATACCTTCGTAAGCAAAATTTTCTAATACTGCCAAAACAAATTGTGATGTTCTTATTACACCGGCAGCATAATCTCCAGATTTTAATGCACCTAATTGTGGTTGCGGGTCTGGAACAGGACGAACTCTATATTTTTGTCCTTCTCCCATCTTTTTTACTTTACCCTCTTTGTCTTTAACGGAAGCACTAATTGTAATTTCACGTTGAGTACCATCAACTTTTAATAAGTAAGTTCCTTTTTGTTTATCGGGTCTTAAAGTTCCACCAGCACTACATGAAGTAACAACATCATTTGGCGAAAAACCAGGTACCGAAACCGATATAGGATTATCTAAGCCAATGTATACCACATTCATTTTTACTGCTGAAATTACAGCAAGCGGTTTAAGTGCTGTAAAACTTTGCTCGAATGGATATTTCTCAATCTGACCGTTAGGTTTTTTTGCAGAAATTACACCCGAATATTTTATTTCACCTTCAGAAGTTGGATTAACTTTATATTTTCCAACGCCACCTTCTACAGGAATATCTTTACCATTTACTTGAATTGATGCTTCTGCTTTTGAGCTAGATGCAGCAACAAAAATATCTGCAGAATATTCACTTCCTAATGTAATAAATGTACCGTTATTAGGAATAATTTTTGGCTCTAATTTGTCAAAAGTAAAATCAGCTTCACTAATAGATTTTCTTAATTCATCTAAAACTTGAGCTTCTGTATTTTTGATGTCATTTTGAGTTTTTGATAAAATTGCTACAACTGCTGCAACTGGTGTATGCTCAAACATTTCTGATTCCCATGTTTGACCTGCATGTCCTTTAGAAACTTCAGTACTCAAATCACTTTTTATAGTACTTTTTTTATCTTTAGGAACCATTGACATCAATTGTTCTTTGACATCTTCAATTTTCTTTTTTACTTCAGCACCTTTACCTTGTACAATCAACAAGTTAGCGTGTTTTTCAATGTTACTTGGTTCTGCTACTTCTTCTTCAGGGTCGCCATCTTTTCTTCCTCCAGCACCATCAATTAGTACCTTTTTTAAATCTGCAAAATATTTTACACCTTCAGCAGAAATTTGACGTACTTTTTTAGCTCTATTCCAGATATCTGTACCATTTGCATCTGCACCAAATTCTGAATGATATTTATCTATGGCTTTCCATGTAGATTCGTTTTTCTTATCGATGTTTGAACCTGCTCTATCCATACTCACTTCAACCATGTGAAATGCTTTAAGAATTTCAGCAGATACGTTTAGTGCTAACAAGGCTGTAAGCACCAAATACATCATGTTAATCATCTTTTGCCTCGGTGATAAATTCCCTCCTGACATATCTTATTTTATTATTATTATATTTTTAAAAGATAAAAAATGATTAACATTATTTTGATGAAGCATTCACATTCATCGCAGATAGCATGTTACCATAAACACTATTTAAAGCTGTTAAGTTTTTAGATAGTTTACTGATTTCAGTTTTGTAGGTTTCTGCTTGTCCTTGAGTATCTGATAAAGTAGAAACTACTTTAGATAGGTTACCCACGAAATCATTGATTGATTTAAGATGACTATTAGATTCTTTTATTTCAAGTTCATAAACTGAGTTTAATGAAGCTAAATTTTTAGTCATTTTGTCAATTTGAGCACCATACTCTTTTGAACCTTCAGTTGCACCAACCATACCATTCATCGCTTCAAGTGCTTTCGCATATGAATTATTCATGCCTGATATAGATTGAGTTGCTTGCTGAACATTTTTTGTGTAATTATCAGTAGCAACAGCTGCTGCAGATAGGTCTTTAAGATTACCAACATTATCACTAAGTGATTTCAAGCCATTTCCTAAAGAAGAAATCAACTCTGGACCAACTTTAGATTCTTCTAACATTTTATCTAATTGTTGAGAAATGGTACCTTTATTTTCAGAATCGATACCAGCTAATTCAGGGTAAACTAACGTCCAATCAATTTCTTTATGTAATGGTTCAAAAGCAGAAATAGCAAAAATGAATGCTTCTGTTCCCAATCCAAGAATAAGCATTGTATCCGCACCTTTCCAATGTTCGATTTTAAATAACGCTCCAACAATTACAATTGCTGCACCAAAACCATATATTTTAGACATGATTTTTTTAAAGGCTGTAGTTTCGAAAAAACTTTGACTCATTTTTTTAGATTTTAAGTTGTTAAAAATTTAGATTTATTTAGATTAATTTTTGTCTCTGTTAGAACGGCCAATGTATGTCATAACACATCTAAAGCCAGTATAGGAATTTGCACTGTCTTGGTACTCGTAAGTACGGGCTGCACATTGTATAAAGTGACCAATATCTTTCCAAGATCCGCCACGTATTGTTTTACGTTTTAATGTTTCCGGGTCTTCAGGTTTAGCGTTATATTGGTAGTCAGGGTTTAAATCATGACTGAATAAATTGGCAGACTCAGCGTACGCACTAATTGTCCATTCAGCAACATTACCTGACATATCATACAATCCAAAATCATTCGGGAAATATGAAGAAACTCTTACAGGAAATACTCCACCGTCCAAACTATAATCACCTCTCATCGGCTTGAAGTTTGCTAAAGCACATCCTTTTGTGTTTCTGATATAAGGACCACCCCAAGGATATCTGTTTTGATCTCTTCCGCCACGTGATGCATATTCCCACTCATATTCTGTTGGTAAACGAAAATCTGTTACTGTGTTTTCGTCAATATCAGCATAGAATGAATTTAGATAATTTGTTCTCCAAGCACAAAATGCTCTTGCTTGATTCCAATTTACTCCCACTACAGGATAATCATCATATTTTGGATGCCAAAAGTAAACTTGGGTCATCGGCTCATTATATGAATAAGTAAAGTCTCTTATGAAAACCAATGTGTCGGGATAAATTTCAACCTCTTCCATCTTTCTATATTTATCACGAGTAGTTTTATATCCTGCAGATCTGCTTAATCTTGCAGCTGATTGTTGGTCAAGTTTTTCGTATTTGTATTTTATCTTTCTAACGTCTATCTGTTTAACACGATAGTAAGTTTCAGCCTGGTTATAGAAAAGATCTTTAAATTCATCACTGTTTTTAACATCTTCTGGGCTAATTTTAATTCTTCTATTAATAGCATGCTCATCGCTTCCTCCATCAGGGTCAAGTGGAATCCAGTATTTTTCACCCAATTTCTCACGAACGATTGAGTCAATAACATTTTCTACAAATTGGCGGTATTCGTTATTCGTAATCTCTGTTTCATCCATGTAAAAGGCAACAACAGTAACCTGTTTGTTAGGGCCTATTTGGGTCATAGGAACATCTTGTTCATTTTCTCCCACATGTATAGATCCAGAAGGTACGTATATTGTACCATATGGTTGAGGATGAAACCAAGGTCTTCTACCTTGTGCTCCCGTTAACTCTCCCCTGTCACCACCACTGCCGCAACTGAAGAGCAAAGTGACAACCAACGCTGATAATAACCAATGAATGTTTTTCATTTTAAAACTATATAGTTAGATTAAGCAAGGCAAATTTATAAAAAATAAAACAAAATCCAACTAATTAACATTTTTACTCTACAGAGTGTTTATAATAAGTAAATTAATAAATTACAAGAATCTAGGAGTTAACCTCGGTATTGGTGGTCTTTCAACTGGTGGTTTGATTTTAGGCATGAAGCAATATTTTAACATAACTTCCACTGAACCATTACTAAAATCACGAATTTTACTTGTAGTAATGTCGTATGACATACCAACTTGTAAATTAGGGGTAAACTTATAACCCGCTAAAATAGCAATGGCATCAATGGTACGGTAAGTTAAACCGCCTCTGATTTTATTATTATACATAGCCATCACATTTATATCCGTTGTTATTTTGGCCATATCGTATTTAATCAAAATGTTTGGTTCTAATGCCAATGATGAGCTAAGTGCATATGAAGCTCCAGTCATAAAGTAGTAGTGCAAACGAAGTTGTGTTTCAACTGTACCAGATGGAACATTATAAGCAACCTTCCCTTGTGTTAAGTGTGTTGCTGAAAGTCCTGCATAAAAATCATCAAATTTCCATATCGATGGTTTGGTATAATATAATCCAAAACTAAAATCAGGAGTTAAACCAGTAACATCTGAAGTAGGAATTTTTGGGTCTCCTGGATCAATAAATTTAAATTTGCTTCCTGCAACAGATTGCTGATAAAATCCTCCACCTAAACCAACTGATAACATTGAACTATTGCTAAAAGTGTATCTGTACGACAAAGATAAAATGGCATTCAAGTTATTTGTAAATCCGATTTTATCATTCAGAATACTCATTCCTACACCAAAATGCTGTCCCATAGGAGAGTGAATAGTTCCAACAAATGTTTGAGGAGATTCTCCTAATGAACTAGTACCAAAACCCATCCATTGAGACCTGAATAAACCAGTTACGCAAATCTTATCTTCAGTTCCTGTAAATCCAGAATTATAAGCGAGTTTATTAAACATAAACTGACTATATTGAGCATCCTGTTGTGCTTTGGAAATATTAACAAATAAAAATGCGAATGATGATATTAGTAAAATTTTCTTCATCTGTATTTTACAAAAGATTTAAAAAACAATAATACGAATAAGTTATAATAATACAAACGTTCGTATTATAAGTGTAAAGATAGTGGTTTATTATATAAAAAACAGGAAGATTATAATCCTTTATTGTGCCCTTCAATAAATTTATCAAGAGCCATCACCATTGAAGGGTATTGTAGGCTTGGAGCCGAAATATTTATGTTTAATTTAGCATCTATAATCGCTTTAGAAGTTGTAGCGCCAAATGATGCGATGTTGGTTTTATTTTGTTTGAATTTCGGGAAATTCTCAAACAATGAACGTATATCAGCAGGACTAAAAAATACGATGATGTCGTAATTTACGTGTGTTAAATCAGAAAGGTCTGATGAAATTATTCTGTAGAAAAGGGATTCCTTATAGTGGAATTTATTTTTCTTCATGAACTTTTCAATGTCAGGTTTTCTCCAATCACTGCAGGCAAATAAATATTTTTCAGTAGGGTGATTTTTGACAACATTTAGCAATTCAATTTCTGTTCCCTTACCCGTAAAAACTTTCCGTTTTCTTACTTGAATATATTTTGCTAAATAATTTGCGATACTATCATTCACACAGAAATATTTCATTTCAGGTGGAGTTTCCAATTTAAGTTCAGCACACATTCTGAAAAAGTGATCGACAGAATTTCGCGAGTTTAAAATGATAGCAGTAAATTCCAGTATGTTTATTTTCTGGGTTTTAAATTCTTTATAGTGTACCGGAGATATCGAAATAAAAGGTCTGAAATCAACTTTTAAACCATGTTTTTTAGCAAGTTCAAAATAAGGTGATTTTAGCCCCTCAGGCTTTGGCTGCGAGATTAGGATACTTTTAATTTTTGTTTTCTTCAAATCTGAAACCAGTTTAAGTACTTAATGATTACGAACCAGGGTAGTATTTCGAGGGCGCAAAGATAAATAAATAAATAAATTTTAGGGAAACTGAAAAAACTATTACTCAATAGGGTGATTCTCAATACACGATAAATAATACTTAAAAAGAAAGTGGCAATAATTGCCTCAGAAAGGATTGTTTTTACGATTGGATTATCGTTATAAATGAGAAAAATAATAAACGGAAGTAACACAAGTGAGATGAAATTATTGACCGAAACTGTATTCGACACCATTCCAATGCCTAACTTTTTCATCTCAAGCAAATAACCTAAGAATGCGTGTAATGCAAACTTTAGAATGTAAGTTACCAGCAATACAAGAATTATTACAAGAAATAAATTCACATCATTCTCAAGCAATCTGATATGTTTTAATTGTAGCCAGTTAGTAATAAATATTGCTGCGATGAAAATATAAATAGCAAATAATTGCAGTATGACAAACCCGAAAAATGATCTCTGTTCATCCCATATTTTCTCGCTTAATTTTAAATTGAAAACAGAAAGGATGAAAACGTTAAAGTTGTTTGAATTGATAATTCTTATAAAAGATATGTAGAGAATGATTGAAATAAGCACCCAAAATTTCCAAGTGTTTTCATCGATAACTCTGAATTTTATTTCTTTAATAGTGGGTAAGCTTCTTTTAATTTTCACAAACGACTTTTCGGAAAAAGAATTTTTAATGCTTAGGTATGGTTTGAAAACAACTATTAATAAACTGTCATTTCTAATCGTGTCGATCAGCGTATATTTTTTTGCGAAATGATAACTGGGTAAAATCGAGTCAAATTTAGTCGAATCGACTTGAGATAATGTATCGAAAACAAACAGGCTTGCGTTCTGGTCTGTTTTTGAAACAGCGTTTTGCCCCAATGATATTTTTATCAGGCAAACACAAATGAAACAAACCAGTTTTATTCTTTTCATTAAAAATAATTCACAAAACCAAAATGAATTTTAGCTTTACTAAAATCAATCGAGCTGCCGGATTGTGAGCCTACAGCATAAAATAAGGAAAAAATTCCGGCACCCGTTTCGAAGTTTAAACCTGCACCGAAACCATATGGTTTGTCGGATTTATTTTGGTTTACATTTTTATACCAAGCGCCATTCCAAAACAAAATAAAATTTGAGTTCTGTTGCAGTAAATATCTCAACTCAGTGTTGATAATTGTGTACGAGCTTGCAAAAATAGATTGTTCATCAAAACCTTTTAGTGTTCGAATTCCGCCAATTCGGTATAATTCATTAAAGAAAATATTTTCCGATTCAATATGCGCACCGTTTAATTGTGTATGTAGTATTGTTCTGTTTAATAGTTTTAAAAAATAGTCGGCATTAATTGTCAATTTGTATTGAATGTACTCGAGTTTTATTTTGTCGTAAACAGAGTGATGATTGCCATTACTGTCGATAAGGTTTATATTTTGGATGGTGTTGTTTTTTAAAATATTTTTTATACCTACTCCTGCACTAAATTCAATGTTATACCCTTTGGTAGGGTTCAAATAATAATCGTATTTCGACTTACGAAAACCAATTCCGTATTGATCAATTCGAATGTCGGAGTTTTGTGGAAGTGTTTGAGTTTGTTTGATAAGATTTGTGTCAATGGTAATCAATGAAGTTGTTTGAATGCTATAATAAATCTTAAAATAATCGGTTCCAATAAACCGGTATTGTAATCCTATTTCATTTTTTACATCAAGATAAAGTGAATCGTATTTGAGTAAGGCTAAATTATAATCGAGCGCCAAACTGCTACGAAAAATATATGGCCATTGAAATTTGAATTGTACATCTTGAGAACTTGATTGAAAACTTCTGTAGTTTAAGTCGATACTTTTTCCTGAACCTAAAATGTTTTGTAATTTTAAGTTGGCTTCACCTGTAATTTTTATTTGATTGTTTTGTTGATTGCCGGGTGCAAATCCAATTATGCCATCTACACTACTGGCTTTTCTGTTGTCAATAAAGAGTATTGGCCGAGCTTTGTTGCCAAAAAAATAGATAGATGAAGTTCGTGTAGTTTTAATAAATGGTAACTGACTCAACCGGCTGTCGGTGTTTTTTATCAGCAATTCGTTATAAGTATTTCCTTTTTTGATGTTTAAATATTTTTCGAGATACCATTTTTTTATTGTGGCATCTCCTCTCAATTCAAGTGAATCAAAATAGATGAGGTTGCCTTTGTCTAAATTGATTGATGCTGAAATGCCAATGCTGTCAAATAATATACTATCGAGTTTAACTGATGCAAATGGATAACCATTGTTTTCCATTGTTATTAAAATTCGTTCGGCACGTTTCGAAAATTGTATTGGGTCAAATTGTTTATCGTAAAACTGTTCTTCCCTGAAACCAGCAATATTCAATATATCTAGAGGTACATTCCCTTTTTTTAGTTTTACCCAATGAAAACTTTTTCCTGATTTGAGTTTGGCGTAACAAGTATCATTTATAATATTAATGGAAGTTAATTCAGCAAGTAAAAATGAGAGTTCGTTACATCTTATTAAAATGTTATTTAGTTGTCGATTTAATGAAACTGAATCGGTTAGGAGTGTTGAATACGAAATATTTTTTTTGATAAACTCTGCATCTTTTCCCGAAACTTCAACACTCAGATGAAGCGGTTTTTGTCCGTAAGCACAAACCGAAATGAAGAGAAATAATATTTTGAGATACTTTTGCAACGTTTCAAAGTAATTAATTTATCAGCACAAAATAATCATGGCCGGACTTTATATTCATATTCCTTTTTGCAAACAGGCTTGCCATTATTGTAATTTTCATTTTTCAACCACCAAAAAAAACAAACAACAAATTGTTAGCGCTATAGCTTCCGAAATGAACCTACGCAAAGGTTATTTGAATGCTGAAAGTATATCTTCTATTTATTTTGGAGGTGGCACTCCATCAATACTTAGTGTTGATGAAATTAAGCAGTTGTTGAACTCCGTTTACGACAATTTTATTGTAGAGGATAATGTAGAAATTACACTTGAAGCAAATCCTGATGATCTAACGATTGAAAAAATTAACGAATTAGCTCAAACAAAAATTAACCGATTAAGCATCGGCATTCAATCTTTTTTTGATGATGATTTAATTTGGATGAACCGTGCTCACCAATCTAAACAGGCTCTTGATTGTATTTCAAATGCAAAAAAAGCTGCCTTCGAAAATATCACCATCGATTTGATTTATGGCATGCCTACGTTAACTGATGAAAAATGGATTGCCAATTTGGAAATGGCTTTATCGTTAAACATTGATCACATTTCTTCGTATGCATTAACAGTTGAAAATAAAACAGCGCTCGATTATTTAATTCGTCAAAAGAAAACTTTACCGGTTAATGAAGAACAAAGTGCAAGGCAGTTTGAAATGCTGATTTCGATACTCGGTAAAAACAAATTTGAGCAATATGAAATTTCTAATTTTGCGCGAAATAAGAAATACGCTGTTCACAATACATCCTATTGGAAAAATGAAATATACCTTGGTGTTGGCCCTTCGGCACATTCATTTAATAAAATAACACGCTGTTGGAATGTAGCAAACAATGTTTCATATTTAAAAGCGATTGAGCAAAATAATCCGTTATTTGAAACAGAAATTCTAACAATTGAAAACCGTTTGAATGAATACATCATGACAGGCTTGAGAACAATTTGGGGTTGCGATATTCAGTTTGTCGAAAGCGAATTTGGTCAATCATATTCTGAAAAAATAACTCATGAAATAGTAAAAATGCAATCAGCGGGTTTGATAGAAATAAAAGGTGATATTTTAACGCTTACACCTAAGGCAAAGCTATTTGCCGATAAAATTGCTTCAGATTTATTTCAGTAATTCAAATTTGAAAATACCTTTTTACAGGTATTGTTAGGGGTAATAATGCAACATAATTTTGTCTCCGAAATTGAAACGAAATGTTCAAATCAAATTTACAAAGATTTAAAGCAGCTGTAATTCTCATTCTACTATTTATGGTAAGCGTAAATGTTTACAATGAGCCTGTCACCAATATTGTAAATTCGAAAAATGAAATCAATTTTCTTCCTATAAAAGTTGCAAAAAAATCATCCGATTCAAGCTTGTTAATAAAGATTTCAAATTTTCATCAAGCATATCAAATGAAACCAAATAAAACAGTTCTCATCGTATTAAATTAATTTTTATGCTAACAGTTATATTCATTTGGTATAGTCTACGCTCGGTTTATCTTTGCAAAGCAAAAGGTAATCACGCAGTATAAATTGTCAAAATTCTTCGGTCTCGTAGTTCTCGTATTTTGTTTCATGAGTTTGAATGCTCAAACGCGTGACTCTACTCGCTCGGTTATGCGCGAGAATAAAAATGATACCATTGTTAAGCGCCATTCTCCCAAAAAAGCAACCTATCTCTCATTGGTTTTGCCCGGTGCTGGGCAGGTTTATAATCGTAAAAATTGGTGGTGGAAAGTTCCATTAATGTATGGCGGAGGAGCTATTTTACTAAATGGTGCTATTATGTATCAAAGTGATTATAATCGATTTAGAACAGCTTATAAAGAGAAAATAACTACGGGCAAAAGTTCCGATCCATATTGCGACCGTTTTCAGGCACCAACATTACAAGTAATTCGTGATTGGAATCGAGATTTACGAGATCAATGTTATGTTTGGCTTGTAGTGGTTTATGCGGTGCAGGTGCTTGATGCTGCAGTAGAGGCACATTTTTTTGATTTTAATATGAGCGAAAATGTATCTTTGAACGTACAACCAATGATTAACATCGTTGGAAACAATTATTCTCAAGGCATTCAATTAACCTATAAATTTTAAAAACTTGAAAATAGCGCTATTAGGATACGGTAAAATGGGAAAAGCAATTGAAAAAATTGCAACAGCCAAAGGCCATGAAATTGTATATAAAGTTAATTTCGAAAATGCATACGATTTTATGGCAGTTAGTTTAACTAATGTTGATGTAGCCATAGATTTTAGTATGCCTGAAGCGGCAGTTGATAATATTTTAAAATGCTTTAGCGCAAAAGTTCCAATTGTAGTGGGCACAACAGGTTGGTACGATCAGTTCGATTTTATTAAAGAAAAATGTTTGAATGAAGGACAATCAATGGTGTACTCAAGTAATTTCAGTATTGGTGTAAACATCTTCTTCAAAATGAATAAAATTCTTGCGAAGTTGATGATGGAACATAGTGATTATGATGTGATGATTGAAGAGATTCATCATACCGAAAAGAAAGACCATCCAAGTGGAACATCCATATCACTTGCCAAACAAATTATATCTGAAATTAAAGGGAAAACAGATTATAAGACTCGTTTGCTGTTAAAGGAAAATACACCTTCTCAAAGTTTAAAACCACATGAGTTATTAATTGAATCCATTCGTAAAGGAGATGTAACTGGTGATCATACCGTAAAATACGAATCAGTAATTGATGAAATTGAAATTACACATCGTGCAAAATCGAGATATGGATTTGCAAAAGGTGCTGTGCTTGCAGCCGAGTGGCTTCAAGGTAAAAAAGGATTGTATACCATGGATGATATTTTAAATCTGTGATTCAGTTGAGTTTTTTTCATCCCCATAATTTTACCCATTCACCGATATTCAAAATAATTAAACTGAAACTACGTTTTTCAAAAACTAAATAATATAAAAATGCTCAAAAATTTTCTTTCAAGATTATCATCACGACAAAGATTTAATTTATATTTATTATTAGGCATCAACATCTTCTTTTTTCTGGTGATGCTTGTTTTTGGAGGAGCAGGTTTTGTAACAGCCATTTCGTTTTTTCTGGTAATTGTAGTATGTATCATTGCATATTATTTTTTCATCAATAAGTTATCTCCTACATCAAAATCTCGCGAGTGGACAGATGCAATTGCTTTTGCAGTTGTTGCTGCAACGTTAATCAGAACATTTTTTATTGAAGCGTATACAATTCCAACATCATCAATGGAAAAATCGCTTTTAGTTGGCGATTTTCTTTTTGTGAGTAAAATAAATTACGGAGCTCGTACACCGATTACTCCTATATCGTTTCCGTTTGCACACAACACTTTGCCGGTTGTTGGAGGTAAATCTTATCTCGATTGGTTTGAAATGCCCTATTTCAGATTACCAGGATTTCAAAAAATAAAAAATAATGACGTAGTGGTTTTTAATTACCCTTACGAAAAAGACAGACCGGTTGATAAGAAAGAAAATTATATCAAACGATGTTTAGCAATATCGGGCGATTCGATAGAAGTAGTCAATCAGCAAGTTTTTATAAACGGAATTGCCGCTCCCAATCCGCCTCGCATGGAATATAAATATCATGTAAAAACAGATGGCACAGGCTTTAATCAAAAGTTGATTAAAGAGCTTGATATTACCGAAGGTGGAGCTATTTCTGAAAGTGGAGATTTCGAAATTACATTAACAAAAGATTCGAAAGCTGCGATGCGAAAACAATACAATGTAATCAGCATTGATTCGACCATTCAGGAAAAAGGATTTTTTGCCGAATATATTTTTCCGCACCACGAATCAATTACCTGGAACGTTGATAATTTTGGTCCTTTGTATGTACCAAAAGCAGGTGATGTAATTAAACTCGACACAATAAATTATTACCTCTATCAGCAAAATATTAAGGTGTACGAAAACAATCCAACTTTTGAAATGAAGGGTGCTAAATTTTATAACGATGGAAAAGAAATTACTACCTACACATTCAAGCAAAATTATTATTTTATGATGGGCGATAACCGCCACAATTCAGCCGATTCGCGCTTTTGGGGTTTTGTGCCCGAAGACCACATTGTAGGAAAAGCATTGTTTATTTGGATGAGTTGGGATGATGCCGGAAACGGTATGAAAAAGATTCGTTGGAACCGATTATTTCATGGAATAAATTAATGTAAGATTTAAGATTTTTGATGTACGATTTTTTTAATTCGTAATTCTTAAATCTAAATTCTAAAATCTTACATCTAAATTCTTAAATAAATCTTCTCTCACTTTTATTTCGCCACAATTCAATTTGTTAAAGTTGCGAATTTCTTCTTGAGCATACTGATGTAATGGTTTCAACTCATCTTTACTAAAAATGTTTGTAGCTTCAATAAAAGCCTGCGCTACATTATACTGTGGCAACATTTTTCCGTCATCAATTTTTATCGATACACCAATTTTTTCTTTTGTTAAACCAATCGAAAAAACACCTTCGGCACCTGTTTTACCAATCATACGTGGTGCACAAATTTCCATCATATCGGTGCAATAACGATTTGTGCCGGCAATCATAAATGGATGATTGCTTATGGCTTCGATGATGGTGTTACATGATGTAATTCTTTTCTTACCAAACTTTTCGGGAGTAACAATATTTTTATAACTCAATGCTTGGTTGTAAACCGGAATCGAAAAAATTGGTGCCGAACAACCATCCAATGCAATGGTCATTTTTTCTTTTGGATACTCGTACATCTCGGCACACACATCTAAAATCATTTTCTGAATCGGGTGATTTGGATTGATGTAATCATCGGTTGAAACACCAAGCAATACGCT
>CANKGI010000029.1 GCA_947481365.1 Bacteroidota bacterium
GAGTATCTGCTTTCTTAGAAAAAAGAAAAGCAAATTTTCCAGGAAACTAATTTATCTAATATTATTACTATTTAATACTATTATGAGCACAACTAGACCGTTCAACTTTAAAAAATGGATTGACGAAAATCGTCATTTATTAAAGCCTCCAGTAAATAACAAAAATTTATATCCAGAAGGAACAGACTTTATCGTGATGATAGTTGGTGGACCTAATAATCGTAAGGATTACCATTACAACGAAACCGAAGAATTTTTTTATCAGCTCGAAGGAGAAATAAATGTACGTATACAAGAAGATGGAAAACCTGTTGATATCAAACTTGGACCTGGCGATATGTTCTTATGTCCGCCTAATACTCCACATTCTCCGAGCAGATCTGAAGGCTCAATTGGTTTGGTAATTGAAAAAGTTAGACTTGGAAAAGGTTTAAAAGATGGGCTTATTTGGTTCTGCGAAAAGTGCAATCATAAATTACATGAAGCCTATTTTGAATTGAATGATATAGAAAATGACTTCTTAAATCATTTTGATGAGTATTATGCTTCTGAAGAAATGCGCACATGCAAAAAGTGTGGTCATGTGATGGAACCGGTAAAATAATAGTGCATAGAATTTAGTTCATAGTGCACAGCAATTTGCCAAATAATGGAACGAAGTAGGTCGTATAAAGAATTGGAAGTTTGGAAAGAAGCCAAGAAATTGGTTACTGAAATATATCAAATAACAAAAAAATTTCCTGATGATGAGAAATACTGCTTAATACAACAAATTAGAAGAGCAGCTATTTCTATTCCGTCAAATATCGCAGAAGGAATTGGTAGGAATCATGCTAAAGATACAATTCAATTTTTATATACTTCAAGAGGATCTTTGTATGAATTAGAAACACAAATATTTATTTCTTTTGATCTTAATTATTTGAATGAAATCACTCTTGAAAATATTTTAATAAGCTGTAATCAAGTGGGTAAATTATTAGGTGGATTTATAAATTATTACGAATCAAAACTAGGCTCTAAAAACTAAGCACCAGGCACTGCAAACTATGCACTTAAAAATCGATATACACGCTCACATTTTACCAGAACAACTGCCAAACCTGAAAGAAAAATACGGTTATGGTGATGACTTTATTTCTCTTGATCATTTTGAAAAAGGGAAAGCCAATATGATGAAAGGTGACGGTACATTTTTCCGTACTATTGATGAGTTATGCTGGAGTCCTGATGCGATAATTGAACACATGGATAAACATGGTGTGCAAATGATGGCGCTATCAACAATTCCTGTGTTGTTTTATTATTGGGCAAAAGCTGAACATACTCATGAGTGGAGCAAATTCATCAACAATCACTTGGCCGAAATCCAAAAAAAATATCCTAAACGTTTTGTTGGTTTAGGAACTTTACCCATGCAAAATATTCCGCTTGCAATTGAGGAATTAAAACGCTGCAAAAGCGAACTAAATTTACCCGGAATTGAAATTGCATCAAACATTTTAGATAAGAATTTAGATGACCAAAGTTTCTTTCCGTTTTATGAAGCTGCAGAGAAATTGGGAATGTGCATTTTTGTTCATCCTTGGGATATGATGGGCCAAGATCAGATGAAAAAATATTGGTTGCCTTGGTTAGTAGGAATGCCTGCCGAAACATCACGTGCCATTTGCAGCATGTTGTTTGGAGGTGTGTTTGATAAATTCCCAAAATTACGTGTCATGTTTGCTCATGGCGGTGGATGTTTTCCGCATACGATCGGTCGAATATCACACGGCTATCATGCCCGACCAGATTTATGTAATGTAAATGATGTTGCTGATCCGTATGAATATGTCAAGAAATTTTACATCGATTCATTGGTGCATGATGAAGAAGCTTTCCGTTATAATTTAAAATTATTTGGTGCCGAACGTATTGCTTTGGGTTCTGATTTTCCTTTTCCTCTTGGTGATTTAGAGCACGGAAAATTTATCGAAGAAATGAAAGATTTAAGTGAAGAAACTAAGCAACAATTGCTTTACAAAACGGCTAAAGAATGGTTAGGGATTTCCTGATTTGACAATTAATTAATTTGATAATTCTTGACTTTGAGTTATGAAGATCATTATTAAAAAAAATGTCGCCAAACATTTTGGCAAACTAAAAAGGTATATTAAATAGCAAATTTCCTAATACATATAAAACGAATAAAACCCTCTACTTCCATTTGAATTCAGGCCTTCAATCAAAATTTGTCCACGTGTTTTTTCCAAATCGTTTGTCAAATCTTTCGGGTTTGAATATTCTTTTTTATTGATTGAGGTGATGATAAACCCTTCAGGAATACCCATATTTCTGATACGACCGTTACGAATATTAAAAATCCTTACACCACTTTTTACATTATATTTTTCGGTTTCAAGTTTTGATATCATTTCAAACTCGGCACCCAAAGCAACCGATGTAATACTTTCTTTTCGTGTAACAGATGTATTGCCTTCTCTATTGATTAGCGTGATATACTCTTCGGTTTCTTTTCCATTTCTGAGAATCGAAAATTTCACTTTATCACCCGGGCGGTAATAGCTAATTTGCTCGTCAAAAATTGATTTGCTGTCTATTTCTTTTCCGTTGGCTTTTACAATCAAATCACCTGCTTTAATACCAGCATTATCTGCAGGACCTTTAGGTAAAACATACTGCACATAAACACCATTGTTGTCGTTAATATTTAATTTATCGGCAATCTTCGAATCAATATCAATCACATCCATTCCGGTAAAACCTCTTTGAACTTCATTATACTCAATTAAATCTTTGATAATTTTAGTAACAATGTTTGATGGAATAGCAAAACCATAACCATTGTACGAACCGGTATTTGAAGCAATAGCTGTATTAATTCCAACTAAATCGCCATTCATGTTAACCAACGCACCACCACTGTTTCCTGGATTAATAGCCGCATCGGTTTGTATAAACGATTCGATAGGAAATTGATTATTTACAATATTGATGTTACGCCCTTTTGCACTCACAATTCCGGCAGTTACGGTTGATGTTAAATTAAAAGGATTTCCGCAAGCCAAAACCCACTCTCCTATTTTAACATTATCTGAATTACCAATTGTAATATGAGGGAGATTTTTTGCTTCAATTTTAAGCAAAGCTAAATCGGTTGAAGGGTCGGTTCCGATAACTTTTGCTGTATACGAATGTTTGTTACCGTTTGTAATCACTTCAATTTGGTCGGCATCTTTTACAACATGAAAATTTGTTGCAATATATCCGTCACCACTAATAATTACACCCGAACCAGAACTTGCCACCGGACCTCTTCTGCCGAAGAAATCGGTGTTGTTCCAGAAATCAAAAAACGGATCAACATAATTACTTTGATGTGAAAGTGTTTTAATAAACACAACAGTTGGTGTAACCATTTGCGATGCTTTTACCATGTCTTCGCCAGTAGCCATGGTATTTTTCAAACTGATATTTGAAACGATTCCACTTGTATTATTTTCGATATTGGCAGTTTGCAATACAACTTGTTTGGGTTGTATTATCTGAAAAATATATGCTCCGGCAAAACCGCTAAACAGAGCAACAGCAATAAGCAACGAATATTTTTTCATACGTTTATAAAAAGACAAAAATAAAAAACAGAAAAGGTAATTGTCAAGTTATTTTTTAACTCCGGGCTCAATCATTTTTGCTTTTATGGTAAGCTTAGTAACTGGATGATCTGGGTCGTTTGTAATTACACTAACAGTTTTAACTTGTTCTCTAAATAAATTATGGGAGTCGAACCTTACTGAAATTGTTCCTGACTTACCTTTCTTAACAGGATCTTTTGGCGCTCTTGCAACTGTGCATCCGCATGATCCGAATGCTCTTCTAATAATCAAATCGGATTTACCTTTGTTAACAAAATCAAAATTATATTCAACTACTTCGCCATAATAAACTTCACCAAAATCTTTAGTAATTTCTTTAAATACAATTTTAGGCACAAGCTTTCTTTGTTCGGCAGGAATATTTGAAAAATTCTCTTCGACATTTGCTTGAAAAGATATTGTTTTTACCGGCATTTCTTTTTCGTTTGTAACCAATGTTATTTGGTCTTCAACAGGGCCATAAACCTTACACGAATCGGGAGAAAATACAAAATTAATCATCGCAAATTCTTCAGGTGCGATAAAAAAATTCTGTATTTTACCTTTAATATAATCAGGAGTTTTTACACCCATAATTTGTATTCTGCTTTTTGTTGTGTTGTATATTTTTAAGTAAGTAGAATCGCGTTTATCATAAACAGCATGTGGAAATGAAATAACATTTTTAGACAATCTGATATCGCCCAATAAATGCGGGTAATCAGTAAGTAGTTGACTTGTTGGACCAGATATCGATCCGTCAATATTTAAATAAGTTACTCTTGGGTCGCCATCTGTTTCAACAGTAATGGTTCTATTAAATTTTCCTTGTAATCCTTTTGGATTAAAATAGATAGTAAGGTGATCTTTTTCTCCCTGTTTGTATACTCTGTTTTGATCCCATTCTGCAGAAGTACATCCACAACCTGTTGAAATATTGACGATTTTTAAATCGCCTTTTCCAATATTGGCAAAAGTAAAATCAGCATGTGTTTTACCTAGTATTTCATTGATTTCACTAAAGCTATGACTCGTTTTATCAAAGAAAATAGTTCCGTTATCACTTTTTGGAATTGCTTTTTCAGAAACAGGCTTGGTTGCTTTTAGTGGATGTTTCGGTTGTACCTTTTTTTGTTGTGCATCAGCATTTATTACCAACAAAAAAACACTCATTGTCATCAACACATTTCTTATACTCATGTTTACTATTTTCATTTAATGTTCAACTCTAATGATTAATTATTAGGTGTAAAGGTTGCAAATAAAAAGATAACTATCCAATTTGGAAGTAATCAGCGTCTTCAATTACAGGAAAACTTCTCCTCCATTCGTCTAGCATTGTTTTGTTTATTGTAAAAGTTTTAACAAATGCATCATGTGCCGTCTGACAAATGATTTCACCTTTAGGGTCAATCAAAGTTGTATCGCCCGAATGATACATTGCCGAACCATCTTCACCAACACGATTAACACCTGCCACATAAGTTTGGTTTTCGATTGCTCTTGCTTGTAATAAATTCTTCCATGCTAGATTTCTTCTTTCTGGCCAATTTGCAACAACAATCATTAAGTCGTAATCAAATTCTTTTGTTCTGCGCAACCATACCGGGAAACGTAAATCATAGCATACCACCGGAAATATTTTAAAGCCATTTTGCTCAATAATGATCCTGCCATTTCCTCTCGAATAATGGTCGTTCTCCTCTCCCATTCTAAATAAATGGCGTTTATCGTAATGATGAATATTGCCATTAGGTTCAATAAAAATAAATCGGTTATAATATTTATTGTCATCTTCTATTATCAGGCTTCCGCATAAAGATGCTTTCTTTTTTGATGATATTTTTTTCATCCAATCAATTACTTTACCATCCATTTTTTCGGCATAGGTAGAAGCATTCATTGTAAAGCCAGTTGCAAACATTTCTGGCAAAATAATCAGGTCGGTATGTTCTTCAATTCCATTAATTAATTGTTCAAAATGAGCAACATTCTGTTCCTTATTTTCCCAATATAGTTTTGATTGAATAAGCGTAATATCCATTATATTTTACAGATTAATTCGGCTGCTTTTTCAAGTGTTTCATTCGACTTTGCAAAACAAAAACGCAATATATTGTTATCAATTTGTTTGTGATAAAAAGCCGAAACTGGTATGCTAGCAACTTTAAATTCTTTGGTTAAACGTTTGGCAAATTCAGCATCATTTTCCTGAGTAATTTTAGCATAGTTCAGCAACTGAAAATAGGAACCCTGACATTCTAATATTTTAAAACGTGAACCTTTTATCAATTTTTGAAAATAATCTCTCTTCTCTTGATAAAATTGAGGAAGGCCCATGTATGCATTTTTATCTTCCATAAAATCGGCCAATGCGTATTGTATTGGAGTATTTGCACAAAAAGCTATAAATTGATGTACTTTTCTAAACTCTGCAGTTAGCGCTGCTGGAGCCAATACATATCCCATTTTCCATCCTGTGGTGTGATAGGTTTTACCGAATGAAGAAACAATGATACTGCGTTCGGCAAGTTTTGGAAACCTTGCTACACTTTGGTGTTCGAGTCCGTCAAAAATAATATGTTCATATACCTCATCACTCAAAATAATGATCTCGGTGTTCATTACTAGTTTTTGTAATTTTAGCATATCCTGTGCATTCAAAGTTGCACCTGATGGATTATGCGGAGTATTGATGATAATCATTTTGGTTTTATGGTTGATGAGTTTTTTAAGCTCATTCCAATCCACCTTAAAATCGGGATATTTAAGTTCGAAAAAAATGGGACGACCACCATTTAACTGAATTGCCGGAACATACGAATCGTAACAAGGTTCGAGCACTATTACTTCATCATCTTCTTTTACAAAAGCTGTAATAGCTGCATACAATGCATGTGTCCCTCCGGGTGTAATCGTTATTTCCTTTTCGGGATGATATATTGCCGAGTATAGTTCTTCTGTTTTTGCGGCAATGCTTTCACGTAGTTTCATTACACCAGGCATAGGTGCATATTGATTGAAACCTTTTTTCATGTACTGATTAACCAGTTCAACAAGTTTTTCGCTACAACTAAAATCAGGAAAACCCTGAGCCAGGTTAACTGCTTTGTGTTCGTTGGCAAGTGCTGTCATCACAGCAAAAATACTGGTACCTGTTTTAGGAAGTTTTGATTTTAAATTACCTTGATACTCGGGCATTGCAATATAAATTTTCGAGTAAATTACTTACTTATTTTTAATTGAAAGATAAATTTTAAGAACTTGTTGTTTATTCAATTTAAGCCTACTGATAATCAAACAGAAAAACATAAAATGTATTTTCGCAAATAAGTTCCCATGTAATTACGATAAACGATAAATTAAATACCTGCATTAACTATATTCGCGCCCTGAAATTTTTATGATTGCATTAAACAATATTGGATTTGAATTTGGTGGTAGATACCTATACCGCAATGCCAACTGGCACATTAAACCCGGTCAACGCATTGGTTTAATTGGTATGAACGGCACAGGTAAATCAACTTTACTGAGGGTGATTAATGGAGAATATACGTTAAGTGAAGGAAATATTTCTAAGCCACGCGACCTTACAATTGGTTTTTTAAATCAAGATCAACTTTCGTTTGATACCAATGATTCTATTATTAATGTAGCAATGATGGCATTTGCTCGTCAGCTCGAAGTGGAGAAAGAAATAGAAGATGTGTTGGTACAACTCGAAACCGACCACTCTGATGAGGTGTTACATAAACTAAGCGATTTACAACATGAGTTTGATGCGCTCGATGGATATAATATTCATCACAAATGCGAAAAAGTTTTAGAAGGATTAGGATTTACAACTGAGCAATTAAAACAACCTTACAGCAAATTCTCTGGAGGATGGAGAATGCGAGTTGTGCTTGCAAAATTATTGTTACAAAAACCCGATCTGTTAATGCTTGATGAGCCAACCAATCACTTGGATTTACCCACCATTATGTGGCTCGAAAATTATTTAATGGATTATGAAGGAACAGTGATTGTTGTTTCTCACGATAGAGAATTTTTGGACAGAATGATTAATACGACCGTTGAGATTTCGATGGGAAAAATAACGGTGTATTCTGGTAATTATTCTTTTTACATGGAATCAAAAAGTGAGCGTTCTGATATGCAGCAACGACAGTTTGATAACCAGCAACAATTCATCAAAGAGCAGGAACGTTTTATCACCCGATTTAAAGCAAAAGCATCGAAGGCAACAGCTGCACAAAGTCGTGTAAAGATGTTGGAAAGATTAGATAGAATTGAAGCTCCTGAAGATGATAACCGTGAGATAAATATTAGATTTTACATGTCAACCAATTCCGGTAAAGTTGTTTCAGAGGTAAAAGATGTATCAAAATCTTTTCCTGATATCACTATTGTAAAACATGCGAATGGACTTATTCAACGAGGCGATAAAATTGCATTGATTGGTGCTAATGGAAAAGGAAAGTCTACCATACTTAGAATGATTGCCGGCACCGAAAAATATGAAGGTGAAATTATAAAAGGTCATAATGTAATTCAAGCATTTTATGCACAGCATCAGCTCGAATCACTCGATTTGAACCATGAGGTTTTAGAAGAATTACAACGCAATTCAGGAGAACGAAGCGACACAGAACTACGCACTATTTTGGGATGTTTTCTCTTTGCTGGTGATGATGTATTTAAAAAGATAAAAGTGCTTTCGGGGGGCGAAAAAGCACGTGTTGCATTGGCAAAAACATTGTTACTGGAAGCTAACTTTATGTTGCTTGATGAGCCAACCAATCACCTCGACATGCGTTCGATAAACATATTGTTGCAAGCATTACAGCAATACACCGGAACGTTTCTCGTTGTATCTCACGACAGGTATTTTGTTTCGGAAGTAGCAAATAAAATTTGGTGGATAGAAGATGAGCAACTTAAAGAATATCCAGGTACTTATGCCGAATACGAACATTGGCAAAAGAAACAGGATGAGTTAAAGGCAAAAGCAGAATTAACACAAACAAAACCTGTTGCTGTTTCTAAAGAGAAAGTTGAAAATAAAAGCAATACTGGAAATAAACCATCCAATAATAAAAAGCAAAAATTGCAACAGCAATTTGAAAATACCGAGCAGGAAATAGAAAAAACTAAAAAAGCAATTGCACAAGCCGAACTTGATTTTGCTGGCAACCAATCGGCTATGAAACCTCAAGATTTCACTGCATTTCGTAAAAACTACGAGGCAATTAAAGAGCGATTATCACAACTCGAAAAAGAATATGAAAACTTGTTCAACGAAATTATGGAACTCGACTAAAACCTGTATTGCATTATTGTTTTTTTTACTGCTGACGAATACAGTAGTTAAAGCTCAAAACGATAACAACCAATTGGTTTTTGATAACATTACTTACGACAAAACGGTTCAAACTGTATTGTTGTCGAAGTATGGTGTGGACGACCGCTACCCTATTATGACGTTAAACTCGTCAGAAATGCTCCAGTTAAGTTTTGATATTATTGCCAAGAGACCTGAACATTTTCAATACACTTTAGTTTATTGTGATGCAGGTTGGAATCCTTCACCATTGCGTCAAAACGAATATTTAAATGGGATGACATTTGATGAAATTAGAGATGTGCAATTTTCGAACAGCACATTTGTAAAATACATACACTACTCTTTGTTGTTGCCAAATGAAAATATGAAACCTTCTATTGCCGGAAATTATTTATTAAAGGTGTATCGAAATTTTGATGAAGACCAATTGGTGTTAACCAGAAGAATGATGGTTCTCAATCCATCAATAGCTATTGACGGAAGTGCAAAAATGGCTCAAACAGCTCAAAACAGATACACTAAACAAGAAATTAATTTCTCCGTAAATTACAAAGGATACACCATGCCCAATCCTTTGGGAGATGTAACAGCTGTTGTTATGCAAAATGCCCGTTGGGATAATGCAATATCAAATGTTAAACCGCTTTTTGTAAATGATAATGTGATTGATTATAACTTTACTGATAAATTTCTCTTTAATGGAAGTAACGAATTTCGTTATGTTGATTTTAGAAATTTGAGAGGAGTAAGTTTAAATGTGCGTACTAAAACTTTCGATTCATTGTATCATGTAATTATGAATATTGATGAATCTCGTGGAAGCAAACAGTACTTTCAGTATCTCGACAATAATGGAAGGCGGATTATTCAAAATAAAGATAACAGCAGTAATGGCGAACTTGACGGAGATTATACCATGACAAATTTTTACTTATCTAGTTTGGATCCTGTTCCTCAGGAAGTATATGTGTTTGGTGAATTTACCGATTGGAAATTAAAACCTGAATTTAAAATGGACTATAATTCAAATCGTGGGCGATACGATTTAGAAGTATTATTAAAACAAGGTAGATACGAATATTTTTATGTTACCAAAGATGAAGAAGGTAAACCAAGTGAATTTACATTTGAAGGAAGCAGTTCGCAAGCAGAAAATGAATACCTGATTTTGATTTACCATAAAAATGTAAAATATAAATACGATGAATTGATAGGTGCTCGAAAATTTACAACAACTATGTAGTTTATCTTTTATTTTCTTGATTCCATCAAAATTTATTTTGCCTTAAATAAATCTATTCCATCAATCTCCTCCCCTTCAAAATTTCTTTAAAATCTTAAAATAATATTGCATTCCTGTGCAAAAAAGTTACATTTACTTTTCAAATTAATAAACCTAATAACCATTATCTATGAATTCATTTTACATTTCATCAAAGCCTGTGTCTTTTAAATTGACGCGGCTCTTACTGATTGCGACATTTGTTTTATTAAGCATGATAAAACTAAATGCTCAGGTTGCAACAAGTTACACATTCAACTCTACCTTAACTTTACCTTACACCTATATTACAGGTGGTACAGTTTATGGAACATCAAATGATGATGACAATTATTACATAGCTAATATTGGCTTCAGTTACAATTACAATGGTGTATCGTTTACTACACTTTGGGTTGATGCAAACGGATTTATTACATTCGGAAATGCTTCAACACCTCCAACATCAACTTATTATTTTGGTCCACCATTACAATATAACACAAATTGTATTGCGGCATTCAGTAACGATTTACAAGGAGATAGTTTACCTAACAGTGAAATGCGGGTACAAACTATTGGCGTTTCACCTTTTAGAACATGTGTAGTTCAGTGGAGAGACTGGGGCGAATATGGAGCTGCCGGTGTAAATCACCCTTCAACTTCTCAAATATATAATTTCCAAATCCGTTTAAATGAAAACAACGGTAACGGAAGTATTGATGTTATTTATGGTGGATTTGCCACAAACACTACACCATACAATTCATTATTTCAAGCAGGAATAAACAGTTCACCAACTGATTTTAACAACAGAACATCTTCTACAGGATGGTCGAGTACTACTGCAGGTACACTTAATTCATCTTCAGTAAGTTTTTCTACAATTTTAAAACCAGATTCGGGTAGAACATTCTCTTGGGTTATTCCACCTGCACCAATGGTAATGGATTCATTTACCACCATTCAATCAACTGCAGGTGTTTTACAAAACACAGCTAGTAACCCAATCGTTGCAGCAGTTGTTTATACTCATGGTACATCTAATCCGAAAATTATTTCACAATTATCATTTAATACTGCAGGTACCAATAGATTACTTGATGTTACCAATGCTAAAGTTTTTTACACTGGTACAAATAGTAATTACTCTCCCGCTGCTGTTATCAATCAGTTTGGAGCCACAATAACATCTCCAAGCGGAGCTATGACCTATACCGGAATAGACACTTTACTACCCGGTGCTAATTATTTTTGGTTAACATACACAACATCTGCAACGGCAGTAATAGGCGATACACTTGATGGTACTTGTACAAACATTGTCGATTCAATCGCCAGAAGTCATACACCTAACGTTACAGCTCCTGCAGGATTTGTAAAAATCATTTTACCTTTAAGCGGTAATTACACTATCAATCCTTCAGCTATTGCATCATCAACAAACTTTACCAGTTTTGATAATGCCCTTGCAGCTTTATTACTTAATGGTGTTTCTGGTCCGGTTAAATTAACTGTTTCTGCCGGAACTTACACCCTACTTTCAGCATTATCAATTGGAAATATTAATGGTGCCAGCTCAATCAACACCATTACTTTTGATGGTTTAAGTGCTGCTTCAACAACGCTTACTGGTAATTTAAATTCGCCAATTTTGATGTTGAACCTCTGTAAATATGTTATCATTCGTAATTTTACAGTTACCAATACATTTGCTGGCAGCTGTGCGGGTATTACCATTCTTGGAAGTTCATTAATTAATTACGGAACTGGTTGTGCCATTAAAAAGTGTATTATCAATTTACCAAACGTTGCAAGCAGTACCAGTGCAGGTATTGGATTAACTACTGATGTTTTGGGTTATACTTTTGGTACATCCGTTTTGATGGACAGTGTGCAAATAGACAGTAATGTTATTAATGGAGGATATTATGGAGTTGGAATTTTTGGAGCATTGAGTGTTGCGTTCAATCGTGGAATGAAGTTTCGTGGCAATACACTAAATAATATTTACTACTATGGTATGTTCATTTATTATGTTCAAAATGCTTTAGACGTAACAAATAACACGATAAACATGTTAAGTGGTACGGGTTATTACGGTATGTATTTAGCATCGTGTACAAACAATACCAATATTTCTCATAATTTTAGTGGAAACACCATCAATAACTTTTATTATTATGGTATGTATATCTCAACACCAGGAGGTATATCTGCAGCATATCCAGTAAAAATTTATAACAATACCATTTCATCAGGTTCAACAAATGCATACAACTGTATTTATTTAACAACTACTGGATATAGTGAAGTGTATCATAACACACTTGTGTTTAATTTTAACACTGCAACCACTACATATGGTCCAATGAATTTTACTGGTGGAACTACCATCAATATCATGAATAACATTTTCGATGTAAACGTATCTGCCGGATCGGCAACATGTTTATACCTTTCTACAAACCCTGTGGGTAATGTTGTAACTCATAACAATTATTACAATAAAGCCAACACCAGTTTGGTAAACAGAGGTGGTATCGTTTACACTCCATCAACATATATTAATGTTGCAGGTGGTGGCGATAGTTCATTTAATGTTTTGCCAGCATTTGTTAGTGCTACCGATTTCCATTTAGCTGATGCATGTTCGCCAAAAGGAGCAAATTTACTTTCTTTGGTTCCACAGGATATTGACGGACAAACACGTTCAGCTTCTCCTAATATCGGATCAGATGAAGTTATTTCGGTTACGAATGATATTGCAGTTGTTTCAATTACACAACCCTATTCACCAGTATCTCCAGGATTATCTGATTTGATGATTAAAGTAAGAAACACCGGATCGACAGCTATTACAAGTTTCACTATCAGTTATAAAAACAACAGTGGAACATTGCAAACTCAAAATTGGATTTATGGCACATTAAACCCTTGCGATACCGCAATTGTATTGTTTACTGGTTTATCACAAATCAACTTAACAAGTATCAATAATGTATTGATATATACAAGTGCTCCTAATGGACTTACCGATAACAACAAATTAAACGATACACTTAGAACAACTTTGTTTGGACCAATGAACGGAAGTTTTACCATTGGTGCAAGCGGTGCTAATTTTACTTCGTTTACTTCAGCTATATCAGCAATGCAATCGGCCGGATTAAGCGGACCTGTTACATTTAATGTTTTATCAGGAACTTATAACGAACAAGTATTAATCAATGGTCCTATTACAGGTGCTTCTCCAACAAATACCATAACTTTTGATGGTGGTAACGGAAATGCTGCTTCAAGAATCATAACAGGTAGTGCCTCTGGTGCCGGTCCTGTTAGTCAGGGAACTGTTATCATTACCAATAGCAAATACATTTCATTCAGAAATCTTACTATACAAAACAACAGTACAATTCCTGTAGGATTTGCAATTGTTGGTGCAGCTTCAACTTACAATAGTGGTGCGAATAGCATTTCAAAATGTATAGTAACTATTACACCACAAACAGGTACATCATCTACCGGATACGGAATTATTGCAACAGCAAGTGCAAACGGATATGGTCTAGCTGCTATGGGAGCAGATTCAATTACAATTGACAGTAATACTGTAACAGGTGGTGGATATGGTATCACAGTATACGGACAAAGTAGTACTACATACAACCGTAATATTAAAGTTCGCGGAAACAATGTAACCACAAATTATGCTGGAGGCTATATTGCTTATAATTATAATGCAATTGATGTATTAAATAATACATTTAACATGAGCAGCACTTATGGTGCGTATGGTTTATATTTCTATTATAACCAAAATGCCAGCACAACAGTTCCACATCAAATTATTGGTAACAGAGTAAATAACTTTGGACAGTATGGACTTTATGTGTACTACCCTGCTTCATTAACAACTACGGCAGTAACAAAAGTTTATAACAACATGGCTTGGGCCGGTTCAGGAACAACTTATCCTGGATATTATGGTATCTATTTATATCAAGCATTAGCTGCAGTTACTGAGATTTACCACAACACAGTTAACATGGCTGGTAATACAGCATCAACAACTTATACATGTTTTTACAACACAGGTTCGGCAAACACATTTATCAGAAACAACAATTTTATTGTTAGTGCTGGTTTAGCCACACCAATGTATTTAGTAACAAGTGTTGCAGGTAATAATGCCAACTTTAACAACTACTATAACTTTACCAATCCAACTACTGGAAGTTTAGTTTATCGTGGAGGTTTTTATAACCCTACCAATTTCCTTTCGGCTACTGCCGGTGGTGATACATCATACAATGTTGCTCCAGTATTTACGCAAATTGCTATTCCTTGCGATTTACATATAACCAACTCATGTGCAATAAGAGGAGCTGATCTTTCGGCATATGTGCCAACAGATATTGATGGTGAAACCCGTGGAATACCCGGACAAATTGGTTGCGATGATTATCCTACCAATTCACTTGATTTGATGATTGATGCATTGCTTAGCCCTGCATATCCTATTTCATCAGGATTACAAAATGTTCGTGTACGTGTTCGTAACAACGGTGCAAATACTATTACCAGTTTAAGTTTAGCTTATAAATTGAACGGTGGTACTGCAGTTGTTCTTTCTCCGGCATGGTCGGGTGCATTGGTTGCGTGCGATACTACAAGCTTAGTATTTACAGGCGCTCAACAGGTTAATATTGTAAGCAATACTATAAACACTTTGAAAGTTTACACATATAATCCTAATGGTGGTATTGATTTAAACAAAGTAAATGATACTGTTACTGCAACAGTTGCAACTCCAATGGTTGGAACATATACGATTGGGGCAACAGGATCTGATTACACAACTTTTGCTACAGCAATTGCTGCTTTACAATTAAGAGGCGTTGGCGGAAATGTCATTTTCAATGTAAAATCAGGAACATATACAGGGCCTATTAATTTAACTTCTGTTGTTGGAGCGTCTGCTTCAAGCACCATTACTTTTAAATCGCTAGCAAACAATGCCGATTCGGTTATTATTATTGCTTCGGCACCTACTGATGGGTATATCGTATCATATACTAATGCAACATATACCAATTTGAAATATTTAACCATTAGCAGTACAACAATATCAAGTACTCAAAATGGTGTGAATATTATCGGTACATCTTCATATGATTCGATTGCTAATTGTAAAATTACAATGGCTGTTCAAACATCTTATGGTAACTATATTATTTATGCTACCGGATTAGGAATTTCTTCAAATGGTTTTGTATTTAAAAACAATATTTTAAGCGGTTCGTATTATGGTATTTATTTATATGGTACCAGCCAAGCTAATCCGTATATGAATTATGTGATTGATGGAAATACCATTCAGAACACTTATTACTATTCGATGTATACTTATTACAGCAATGGATTGGTGTTTAATAACAATACCATTACGCCAAGTGCTACTTTAAGCGGACATATTATTTATTTTATGTATGCCGATACGATTGCTGTTACCAACAATAAATTTAATCTAACCAATAATACCACTATGTATTTGGGTTATTATTGGAGAGGCGGACCAAACAGACGTTCACTTGCTGCCAACAATGTAATAACAGGAACTCCAACTGTAACTTCTCCTACTATTTATCTTGGTTACCAATCAACCAATACCGATTACTATCACAACTCAATTAATGTTCCTTCAACCACTCAAGCTGCTTATATTTATAACTCGGGTGCTTTAGGACAAAACATTAAGAACAACGTGTTTGCAAATACCGGAACAGGATCAGCAGCATACTTTAGTGCATTGCCTGCAGCATCTACAGTTGTAATGGATTATAACAATTACTACACAGCAGGTGCTACATTAATTTCGGGTATTTCGCCACAAACAACAGTTGCTGCTTGGAAAATAGCTTGTAATTGTGATAAAGGTTCACTCAACTATCGCCCAGGATTTACAAGCAGTTTAAATCTTACACCAAACCCTGCCGATTCAGCAGTATGGTCGTTAAACGGAAGAGCATTAAATGTTAGTTCAATTGTTCCTTTAGATGTTAACGGAGTGGCTCGTCCGGCTTCATTAGCTGTGGGCGTTCCTGATATTGGTGCATACGAAGTAACACCATCTACTTTACCTCCGCTTGCTACAGCAAATCCTGCTGTTACTGCACCGGGTGTAACTCAAACATTTACTTTTGGTGGCGATACAGTTGCTAAAATCGCATGGGATATCAATGCATTTGCCCCATCTAATTTTTCTGTTCGTCAATACCCAGGTGTTCGTCCTCCAAAAATTAGTTTGCTTAATACATACATGTATTTTTATGCAGATATGAGTGCAGCAACTGGATATTACAACTCAACCATTTCATTGTATTACAAAGATGCTTGGATGGGTACTTGTCCTGCAAAAGTAGATTTACGTTTGGCTCAAAAAAGCACTTTAACTACCATTTGGAATCCGTATACTTATACTGCAAGTACAGTTGATACAACAAGAGGTATTTTAAATGCCAATGTAATATTCGACTTAGGTTACTTTACCGGAACCGACAACAACAATCCACTACCTGTTACACTTGCCGATGCTATTAGAGCAAACAAATCGGGTAAAGATGTTATTGTAAGTTGGACTACAGCATCTGAAATAAACAGCAGTCGCTTTGAAGTTGAACGTTCACAAAACGGTACCTCATTTGAATTAGCCGGAACTGTTAAAGCTATTGGCAATTCAAACACAATGCACTTGTATTCGTTTAACGATAAAAACATTGTTACACCGAGTACCAATGTTATTTACTATCGTTTAAAAATGATTGATAATGATGGTAAGTTTACTTACTCGCAAGTAGTAATGGTTCGTATTGATAAATTAAACGGACAATATGCCGTGAGTGTTTATCCTAATCCATTTAAAGGCGAAATAAGCATATCGGTTAACGCAACAATTGCCGAAAAAGCAACTGTGTCGGTATTCGATATCAATGGTAAATTAATGCATCAAACAGCAACTGCTATTTCCAAAGGCGATCAGGTAATTCTATTAAACGAATTATCAGCTTTAGAAAATGGTGTGTACTTTGTAAAAATACATTCGGATAACATTAATGAAACCATTAAAGTAGTTAAGGCTAATTAGTTTTAACGTATCCATTATAAAAAAGCCCGATGCAAGTCGGGCTTTTTTTATGGTTACACCTTATAGTCGGTTGGAAACAACCGACAGCACACCAATTTAGAATGACTACCTAACTATATGATTAATGAGTGAATGAGAGAATAAGTGAATGAGTGAATGAATGAAGGAATTAGATTAGTGGATGATGTGCAACCAACCGACTTCACACCAACTGTAAGTTGAATATTATTGCATACCTGCTTCGCTTTTGTATGTGGTAAAATACACCTTTAGCGTTGCTTCACTTTTATATTTTGTAAAATATACTTTCCAGTTGGCTTCGCTTGGGTAAGTTGTCCAATACCAAATGCCGCTGTATGGTTTTGCTTCACTCTTGTATTTTGTATCAAACACAATCATATCGGCTTCGCTTTTATATTCGGTAACGTATATTATTTTATCAGCCTCGCTTTTGTATTTTGTTTTGTATACGATTTGTGCATTAAGCATAAATGTAGCTCCAAAAACCATAGCAATACTTATAAATAATTTAGCGGGTTTCATGGTAACTGTGTATTATTTTTTAATACTATCAATTAATTTCTTGATTCCTTCTTTAGGAGTTGTTGCCTCAATACCAAAACGTTTTTCAAATTTACTGCTATCAAAAAAATAGTCTTGCTCATATTGATAAAGCATTTCGGGAAACTCCCGCATAATAGGAATAAACAAACCTAACACTTTTATCATCCATGCAGGAACCGATTGTGTTTTTGCGTTTACCTTTAACTCGGCAGCAATCATTTCAATCCATTGTAAGGTTGTTATTTTTTCTTTGGTTGTTGGTAAATGCCATACCTGATTATATGCATCGGGTGTATTGCCCAATAAGGCTGTAGCTTTTGCCGCATCGGGTGTATAAGTATACGTATGTATTTTATTGATATTGCCAAATGCCTGTGCTTTTTTCCCTTTCAAAAAATTATCAATCACCATCATTTGCAATGCACTGCTTTTATTATCGGGGCCATAAAAATCGGCCGACCTGGCAATAAGTGCTGTAAGCGAATTATTGGCAACTTCATTCATAACCATATCGCAAAGTTGTTTTCTCACTTCACCTTTTTTGCTCGGAGGATTTATTGCCGACAACTCGGTCATGTGTGGAATTGTATTTTTATCGTACATGTACACATTATCAAAAAATACAAGTTTAGCCTGATGTGTTTTACACGATTCGATAACGGCTTTCATAAATGCCGGCCATGTTTGTTGCCAAACACTCAACTTATATTCAAATCCTATTACTACGTAAACCACTTCACTTCCTGCAATTGCTTTATCAATATTACTTAGGTCGTTTACATCAACCGCAAATAGCTCATCGGTATCGTTTACCTTTTTAGGATTTCGGCTTACCAGCCTGATTTGATTGGTGTATTTTTTTAACTCTTTGGCTAAAGGTATTCCTATACCTCCACCCGATCCTAGTATTGTTTGCATGTTTGTTTTTTTTAGTTGTTTATTAATGTTTAGCAGGCTTGTAAAGTGCGGTAATTTAGCTCAGAAAAGCGTAATCTTAATAGAAAGAAAGTAAAAACGTCTTTTTTAGCACCGTAGGTGCGACACCATTTTGAACAATCACAACACAGTTCTCGAGTATCTGTAATGCGTGAGTAATTGAATTAAAAACACACACGGCATTGGCGTTAACTGAGGGGGCAGCTATGAAAAGCGGTGATTAAACAGAAATGTTTTTGCCGCTTTTTATATTGAGGTAGACTGCTATTTCTAATAGACATTGTTCTGAATGGCACGATATTATCTTTGTATGCAAACCCAATTATATATTTCGTACATATTAACTTATAGTTATGATAAAACGAACACTCTA
>CANKGI010000030.1 GCA_947481365.1 Bacteroidota bacterium
ACATAATAGTTATCTATGTTCGACCAAGAATCAAATAATTAATACGAATGATCTTATGAAACCAATAACCCTTCAAATTTCAATTATAACCAAGACGATTTCTAGTATATCGTTTAAAAAATATTTCCTCATACCACTTTTATTATCGAACTTTTTACTTTCATATAAAGTGTTTTCACAACCATCAATAAATTCATTCTCACCAAGTTCAGGCTCAGTTGGAACACTTGTAACTATAAATGGTAATAATCTAGGTAGTTCTACAAATGTTGCTGTTGGTGGTGTTAATGCAATAATCATTTCAAAAGACACATCAACAATAAAATGTATGATAATGCCTGGAACAATTACAGGTACAATTTCAGTAACAACATTATATGGAATAGCAAAAAGTAGTAGCAGTTTTAATGTTACACCTACAAATGTTCCTGTTCACCAAAATGGACCTAAATTAATTGGTACTGGAGCAGTGGGTGGACAACCATGTCAAGGATCAGCATGTGCGATAAGTGGTGATGGAAATATCATGGTAGTTGGAGGACAAAGAGATAGTGACACAAGTGCAATTCATGGTGCAATATGGATTTATGTTAAAAATGGAAATACATGGCTACAACAAGGCCTAAAATTATTGGCAACAGATATGACATATTCAAATTCATATTTTGGTGTTTCAGTCGATATTAGCTATGATGGAAATACAATTGTAGTTGGAGGATATACAAACAATAATGATGAAGGCGGTGCATGGGTATTTAACAGAAATGGAAATAACTGGGTACAACAAGGTAATAAATTACTTGGTTCAGGAGCAAAAGGCAAAGCTAAACAAGGCATATCAGTATCAATAAGTGGTGATGGAAATACTGCTGTTATAGGGGGAGATAATGACGATTCAAGTCAAGGTGCTGCATGGGTTTTTATTCGCAATGGAAATAATTGGATACAACAAGGTCAAAAGCTGGTAGGTTTTGGAAATAATGGATTAGCCAATCAAGGATATTCTGTTGCTACTGATTATTATGGAAGCACAATTGCAATAGGGGGAATAAATGACGATAGTTCAAATGGTGCTGTTTGGATATTTACTCGAAATGGAAATAGTTGGGTGCAGCAAGGAAATAAATTAGTAGGGGCAGGAGCAATTAATACTGCATTTCAAGGTGTATTATCTTTATCTAATGATGGAAATACTTTAGTTATAGGAGGTTTTAGGGATAGTTTATATACTGGAGCTGCATGGGTTTTCACAAGAACTAATAATGTTTGGAGTCAACAAGGTTCTAAATTAGTTGGAAGTAATAGTGTTGGACAGGCATATCAAGGATCATCGATTGCAATAAGCGGAGATGGAAATACCATCATAATTGGAGGTTATGGCGATAGTTCTTATTTTGGTGCTGCATGGGTTTTTACACGTAATGGAAATAGTTGGATTCAACAGGGAAATAAAATAATTGGAACAGGTAATATTTGGAGCGCACAATTTGGTATATGTGTTTCTTTGAGTAATGATGGAAATACAGCAGTCATAGGAGGAAGCAGTGATAATAATTATCAGGGTGCTGTTTGGGTATTTACACGTTCATTAAATAGCTGGTCGCAACTTGGTCCTAAGTTAGTAGGAACTGGTGTGGTTGCATCATCAAATCAAGGTTATTCTGTTGCAATTAGTGCTGATGGCAACACAGCAGTAGTTGGAGGTTATCAAGATAATTATAATAAGGGTGCTGTTTGGGTATATACAAACAACAATAATATTTGGAGTCAACAAGGGGATAAATTGGTATCCAATGACGGCACTTTTTGGTCACAGTTTGGTATCTCTGTTGCAATAAGTTCAGATGGAAATACTTTGGCTACAGGAGGAAATCAAGATAGTTCAGGTATGGGTGCCGTATGGGTTTTTACACGTAATGGAAATATTTGGACTCAGCAAGGTGCAAAATTAGTTGGTACTGGAGCAATCAATTTAGGTGCAGGAAATATTCAACAAGGTAATTCAGTTGCAATAAGTGCAGACGGAAACACTATAATTTTCGGAGGGATTGGTGATAATTACAATCAAGGAGCAGTATGGGTTTTTACTCGAAACAATAATACATGGGCTCAGCAAGGTTCCAAACTAGTAGGAACAGGTTCAGTTGGTCTAAATGTTTATCAAGGTAGGTCAGTTGCAATAAGTGCTGATGGTAATACTGCAATTATTGGAGGGTGGGATGATAACTCTGGTGTTGGTGCCGCATGGATATTTACTCGTAATAGTAATATCTGGTCGCAGCAAGGAGGAAAATTAGTTGGTACTGGTGCAATATCTTCTTCTCAAGGAAGGGCTGTTGCTTTGAGTGCTGATGGTAATATAGCATTTGTGGGAGGGAACATGGATAATTCAAATCAAGGAGCTGTCTGGGTTTTTACTCGTGCCGGTAACAGTTGGACACAGCAAGGAAATAAATTAGTTTGCACAGGTTATATTGGTGCTTCACAATTTGGTGTTTCAGTTTCTGCAAGTGCTGATGGCAATGTTCTTATTGTTGGGGGTAGACTTGACAATAATCAACTTGGAGCAACTTGGATTTTCGTAAAAATTGGAAATGCTTGGTTACAACTGGGAATTAAATTAATTGGGAAAGGCTCAGCAAGTACACCTACATTTCAGGGACATTCTGTAGCAATAAGTTCTGATGGGAATACAGCTATCATTGGTGGATATCATGACTACGGTTCATTAGGTGCCGCTTGGATTTTTTATTCAACATATTCAACTTCAATAAACATACTACCAAATGTTGATAAACATAATTTTAGTTTAAAATTATATCCCAACCCCAACACTGGAACATTTACCATCAACTTTAACAACACCGAAGGCGAAAAACAAATAGCTATTTATAACCTCCAAGGCAAACTTGTTGCTCATTACACAACTAACGAAAGTGTTTATGAAGTAAATGAAATGCTAACTCGCGGTATGTATTTTATAAAAGCTGAAACTACACAAGGTTCGTTTAATACAAAGTTTGTGGTGGAGTAATCCTTTCTGTTTGCATCAACGATAGTGGTATAATGTTTCAAAAGAGAGATTCCTCAACCGCTAAAATGCGGTATCGGAATGACAAATTGTTTTAGGGAATAAGGCGCGCTTCGCGCGCCCTACTTATTATATCCATCACTGTTATTCCGAGTGAAGCGAGGAATCTGTATAAACTCGAACTGACAATCAATTATCAAATCATCAAATCAACCTTCGCTGAAGCTTCGGTTGACAAGTTATCTAATTAAAGGTTTCCTCTAATATCCTGTTCTCTTTCCAATGCTTCAAACAATGCTTTAAAGTTTCCTTTACCAAATGATTTTGCTCCTTTACGTTGTATAATTTCGAAGAACATCGTTGGTCGGTCTTCAACAGGTTTGCTAAACAATTGCAACAAGTAACCTTCATCATCTCTGTCAACCAAAATACCAAGTTCTTTAAGAGGTTCAATATCTTCTTCAATTTTTCCTACACGTTCAAATAAATCTTCGTAATAACTTGAAGGTACCTTTAAAAACTCAACTCCACGTGCCATCAGTTGTTTAACTGTGTAAACAATATCGTTGGTAGCAACAGCAATATGTTGTGTTCCTTCTCCTTCATAAAAATCTAAATACTCTTCAACCTGCGATTTCTTTTTACCAACAGCCGGTTCGTTTATCGGGAACTTCACATATCCATTTCCGTTACTCATTACCTTACTCATTAAAGCCGAGTATTCGGTAGAAATATCATTATCGTCAAACGATAAAATGTTTTTAAATCCCATCACATCTTGATAGAACTTAACACGTGGATTCATTCCATTCCAATCAACATTTCCTACACAATGGTCAACATAAAGCAAACCTGTTTCGGTAGGATTGTATGCACTTTTCCATTCTACAAAACCAGGCATAAACACACCTTTGTAGTTTTTACGTTCAACAAAAATGTGTTCCACTTCGCCATATGTTTTTATACCACTCAAGCGTACTTCGCCATTTTTATCTGATAAAGTTTTTGGTTCCAAGCACGAAATGCCTCCGCGTTTTGTGGTTTGTTCGTATGCATCAAAAGCATCGTCAACCATCAACGCCAAAACCTTTACACCATCGCCATGTTTTTTAATATGCTCCGAAATAGGATGATCGGAATGCATGGGTGAGGTAAGCATCAAACGCATTTTATTTTGAACGAGCACGTATGATGCTCTATCTTTTACACCAGTTTCGGGACCAGCATAGGCCAAACTTTGAAAGCCAAATGCAGTTTTATAAAAGTGTGCAGCCTGCTTTGCATTTCCAACATATAATTCAATGTAATCTGTTCCGTGTAATGGAAGGAAATCTGTTGTGTTTTCTTGTTGTGTAGTCATTTGTAGTTACGATAATTATTTAATTTCTTCTAAGTGGTTTATATCTTTATGTGTTTTTATCAATCCGTTTATTGATAAATATTCATCAATCAAAGGCCAATTAATTCCATATCCTGAAGGAGATATTTCAAAATTTTCTTTTTCGGATTGTGTGGCATATAAAAGTTTTGTGAAATGTCTTCTAACTTGAAATTGTATTTAACATTATCAACTTCAAGTAAAAGTTGGTTTTCAGTAAAGGTTAATTTTATGTTGTTCATTGTATGAAGAATTTTTTCCATTCCAAAATAATATTGCAATATCTAAAGTTCTTACTTATAAATTTATAGTTTGATAAATTTCATCAGTGTTTTTTTGATGATGGTTTAAGTTATTGTTATACAAATCCTCAATATGAAAAATAATATCCCAATTTGTTCCCCAAACTATATTTCCATTTTCTATTTTAAATTGTTTGAACCTTTCAATGTCTCTGTATTCAGGGTATGCATGATAATTTGATACGAATTTCTTAAAATCAATTTTGTTGATTTTGCCATCTGAAAAAGTTATTTCTATCAGATAATCCTTTAAGTATTTTGTATTTGTAATTTGAATGTCCATGTTATATTTTTTTAGATATTTTCTCAACAGAAATTTGTTTACCCATTACGAAAAAATCAGTCCACTTGCGGCAAATATCTTCATGATGTGTCTTAATTAATTCAATAGCATCATTTATATCATTTTTTGAAAGTGTTTCTTTACCGGAAATCTTTTTTATATCAATACGTAACAATTTCCCTCCTTCATAAACCAAATCAAATTTCATCTCACTTTCAGCTTTACTCACATGAACATGAATAGGCAAATGTTCATTCGAGTAAAAGAAAAATATCAATCAAAAGTATTCGTAAATTTTTGGCATTTTGATTACTTTTTTATTTTAAATAAAAAGAATTCAAAAATATTAAAATTTTCCTTCATCACCTCATCCCTTAATTTCATCATCAAATCAACGAATCATCAAATTATTCTACCCACGATTTATAATACGCAGGGTCTTCCATCTTCATTGCTTCTTCGGTAATTTGTAATGGATGAAACGGATCAACCATCACAGCCAACTCTTTTGTTTCGGTTTTGCCAATTGATTTTTCAATAGTTCCAGGATGCGGTCCATGAGGAATTCCTTTTGGATGAAGTGATATCATTCCGCGTTCAACATGTTTGCGACTCATAAAATCACCGGCAACATAATAAAGTACTTCATCGCTGTCAACATTGCTATGCGCATAAGGTGCAGGTATTGCAAGCGGATGGTAATCGTACATACGAGGCACAAACGAACAGATAACATAATTATGTCCTTCAAAAGTTTGATGTATTGGAGGTGGCATGTGCACACGTCCGGTTATTGGTTCATAATTGTGAATGGAGAATCCGTAAGGATATTGAAATCCATCCCAACCTATGGCATCAAATGGATGCGTGGCATAAGTGTATGGAAAAATCATATCTTCTTTTTTGATGAGTACTTTGAAATCACCAAAAGCATCAATTGTTTCGAGATTTTGTGGCAATTTGATATCACGTTCGCAATATGGCGAATGCTCTAAAAACTGTCCGTATTGATTGATATATCTTTTTGGCGGACGAACAGGAGAGTAGCTCTCGGTAATAAATAACCTGTTGTTCTCATTATTAAAATGCAACTGATAAATGGTTCCTCTCGGAATCACTAAATAATCTCCGTATTCAAAATTTATTTGTCCGTAAATGGTTTTTAATACACCACTTCCTTCATGTATAAAAATAACTTCATCAGCATCCGAGTTTTTAAAGAAATAGTCGGTCATCGATTTCTTAGGAGCAGCCGAAATAAGATACACATCATTATTAAAAAGCAATACCGAACGGCTCTTTAAATAATCGTCTTCGGGTTTTGATTTGAAGGTTAAAAAACTGCGGTTTTGTAAATTCTTTTGTATTGCAGCTTTTGGAGCAATAGAATATTCTTTATCAATATCCTTAACTAATGTTGGTGGATGAGTATGGTAAACCAACGAGTACATACTCGAAAAACCTTCGGTAGAAATGAGTTCTTCTTGGTATAAACTTCCGTCAGGTTTACGAAATTGTACGTGACGTTTTTCAGGGATATTCCCTAATCGATGATAAAATGGCATAATGTATTAAATATTAAGTTCATGTATTAGGTTAGAAAAAAATTGCTTAATAATGCAAACAATTTTACGTTTTTTGTGACTAATTAACAGGCTTATTATTTACAAATGTATTTTAAATCAATCTTTATTAAACTGACTTTTGTCATTCTGGTCTCAGTATTAGTTGTTTCGTGCAACCGAAATCAGAAACCTGTTGTTGTTTCTACCGATTCAACAATCTTATCAAATTCGGTTAAAGAAATCAGTATAAATATTGAGAAAGATCCTGCAAATGCCGAATTAATTTATCAGCGAGCACAAATTTATTTTAATCAAAAAGTTTTGGATAAAGCGCTATCGGATATCGAGCAAGCAATAAACATTGATAAGAAAAATCCAATTTACTATTATTTCAAGGGAAGGATTTTATATGCATTGAACAAAACCCTGAAAGCATCAGATGCTTACGAAGAAGCTGTAAAACTCAAACCCGATTACACCGAAGCTCAACTGAAAGCTGCCGAATTGTATTACATCGTTAAAGAACATGCTCGGTCGTTGCGTTATTTGGATGCAATTATTTCGAGAGAAAGTGAAAATGCTGTGGCACATTTTTTTAAAGGGATGAACCATAAAGAAATGAAAGATACCGCTAAGGCTATTGATGATTTTCAGAAAGCATTTGAGTTTGATAAGAACTTTTATGATGCCGTTATTCAGCTTGGATTAATTTATATGGCTCGTAACAATAAACTGGCAAACGAGTATTTTTCATCAGCCATTCGTATCAATCCCAAAAATGACGAGGCATACTTTGACCGTGCATTGTATTTTCAAAATATACATCAATACAAACAAGCGATAGTGGATTACCGCAAAGTGCTTTCAATAAACCCTTCAAATGATATAGCTTATTACAATGTTGGGTATATCAATTTTGAAACAAAGCATTTTGATGAAGCCATACGTAATTGGAATATTTGCATTCAAATGAATAACAATTATACAAAAGCATATTACATGCGTGGCCTTGTTTACGAAATGCAAAACGATAAGAAAAACGCAAAGCTAAATTACGAATACACACTTCAACTCGAGCCAAATTTCGATTTGGCAATAGAAGCTTTACATCGTTTAAAGTGATTTAATGGTTAACTAACATATTTTTTAAATTAGATTTTCATAAAACCATTTGTGTGCTTATTTTGCAAGACTTTATGAGTATGATAAATATAACTTTACCTGATGGCTCGGTTCGTTCGTATGAAGCGGGTGTTTCAGGATTAGACATTGCCAAATCTATAAGCGAAGGATTGGCACGTAACGTTTTAGCTGCAAAAGTTAATGGCGAAGTGTGGGATGCAACCCGCTCCATCACTGCCGATTCAACTGTGCAATTGCTCACTTGGAATGATACCGAAGGTAAAGCAACCATGTGGCATTCATCGGCACATTTAATGGCCGAGGCTTTAGAAATTTTGTATCCGGGAATAAAATTCGGCATCGGTCCAAACATCGAAAATGGTTTTTACTATGATGTTGATTTTGGCGGAAAGGAATTTTCATCGGCCGATTTTAAAAAGATTGAAGATAAAATCTACGAACTCGCCAAGCAAAATAATTCTTATAATAGAATTGATGTTTCAAAAGAAGAAGCTATAAAATATTTTACCGAAAAAGGGGATGAGTATAAACTCGATTTGCTCGAAGGCTTAGCTGATGGAACGATTACATTTTATGAGTTAGGTAGCTTTACTGATTTATGTCGTGGTCCACATATTCCCAATACCGGTTTTGTTAAGGCTGTAAAGTTAATGAGCGTTGCTGGTGCTTATTGGAGAGGCGATGAGAAAAGAAAGCAGCTTACCCGTATTTATGGAATAACCTTCCCTAAACAAAAAGACCTTACCGAATATTTAACATTGCTCGAAGAAGCTAAGAAACGTGACCATCGTAAGCTTGGAAAAGAGTTAGAGTTATTTACTTTCTCTGAAAAAGTTGGAGGAGGGTTGCCTTTGTGGCTTCCGAAAGGAACAATGATACGCGAAAGATTAGAACGTTTTTTACGTAATGCACAAGTTAAAGCAGGATATTTTCAAGTAATCACTCCACATATCGGAAAGAAGGAATTGTATGTTACTTCTGGTCATTATGAGAAATATGGCAAAGATTCTTTTCAGCCAATCAGAACACCTGATAATGATGAAGAGTATTTGTTGAAACCAATGAATTGCCCGCACCATTGCGAGATATATAATTCGAAACCGCGTTCGTATAAAGATCTTCCTTTGAGACTTGCTGAGTTTGGAACTGTTTATCGTTACGAACAAAGCGGAGAGTTGAATGGATTGACTCGTGTTCGTGGATTTACTCAAGATGATGCGCATTTATTTGTTCGTCCTGATCAGTTACTCGAAGAGTTTGAAAAAGTGATTGACTTGGTAATGTATACTTTCAATACTTTAGGTTTTGATAAATTTACAGCACAAATATCACTTCGCGACCCCGAGAACAAAACAAAATATATTGGCTCTGATGAGATTTGGGAAAAGGCCGAGTCGGCAATTATCAATGCAGCAAAAAATAAAGGTTTGCAAACAGTTACCGAATTAGGTGAAGCAGCATTTTATGGTCCAAAGCTTGACTTTATGGTGAAAGATGCATTGGGGAGAGCTTGGCAATTAGGAACCATTCAGGTTGATTACAATTTGCCTGAACGTTTTGATTTGGAATATACCGGTTCTGATAACCAAAAACATCGTCCTGTGATGATTCATCGTGCTCCTTTTGGTTCGATGGAAAGATTTATGGGAGTTTTAATTGAACATTGTGCCGGTAACTTCCCACTGTGGCTAAGCCCTGAGCAGGTTGCGGTCATGCCAATCAGCGATAAGTATCTCGATTACAGTAAAAAAGTTTTTGATTTGCTAAACTTTTCCGATATTCGCGGGCTATTTGACGACAGAAACGAGAAGATAGGCAAGAAAATTCGTGACGCAGAAACCCAAAAAATCCCATATATGCTCATTATTGGTGAGCAAGAAGAGTTGGAAGAATCGGTTTCGGTTAGAAAGCACGGAGAAGGTGATGTAGGCAAATTTAAAATTGACGATTTTATAAAATATTTTAAAGAACAATTAACAGTTAAACTATAAAAAAATAATACTTGGCAGCACCAATTAATCCAACCAACACAGCAAGACCTTCGGGTCCACCAAAACGTCCTTACAATCCAAATTTTAGAGGTAGGAGGATAGTTGAAGCAGAACATAAAATAAACAGTCTTATTCGAGCACATGAAGTAAGACTTGTTGGCGATAATGTTGAACCAGGAGTTTACTCTATAGGCGATGCATTAAGGTTGTCGGATGAATTGGAGCTAGATTTGGTTGAAATATCTCCAAATGCCGAGCCGCCTGTTTGTAAAATCATCGACTATAAAAAGTTTTTGTACGAACAGAAAAAGAAGAAAAAAGAACAAAAGGCAAATACTGTGAAACAAGAAGTGAAAGAAATTCGCTTCGGGCCAAATACTGATGAGCATGATTTTGATTTTAAAGTAAAACATGCTGAAAAGTTTTTGAATGACGGTGATAAGGTTCGTGCTTTTGTGTTGTTTAAAGGAAGGTCAATTGTTTATAAAGAAAGAGGAGAGTTGCTGTTATTACAGTTTGCTCAAAAACTTCAGGATATTGGTAAAGTAGAACAATTACCAAAATTAGAAGGTAAGAAAATGTTTCTGATGATGAGCCCTAAAGGCAAAGCCGGAAAATAAGAAAATAGAATAATCATAAATCGTAAAATAGATAAAGCAGAACATGCCCAAAGTAAAAACAAACAGAGCAGCGGCCAAGCGTTTTAAAGTTTCCCCTAGTGGAAAAATTAAAAGAGGTCAGGCTTACAAAAGTCACATTTTGACTAAAAAAACAACTAAACAAAAACGCAATCTTACTAAGCGAGTATTAGTAAGTGATGCAGATATGAGTTTAGTTAAAAATTTATTAGGAATAGGTAAATAACCTTTTCTGATGGTTTCATTCAATTAAAGTTTAACCCGAACAAAAGCTTTAAAGTTCCCATTGAAACCGGGACGCTTAGGTTCAAAAAACAAAAAAACAAATTATGCCACGTTCAGTCAATTCAGTTGCGTCTCGCAGACGTAGAAAAAAACTCCTCAAATTAGCCAAAGGTTACTGGGGAAAACGTAAAAATGTATTAACAGTTGCTAAGCACACCATCGATAAAGGATTGGGTTATGCTTATCGCGACCGTAAAACCAAAAAACGTAATTTTAGAGGTTTATGGATTATGCGTATCAACGCAGGAGTTCGTCAGTATGGAATGAGTTATTCTCAGTTTATTGGTATGGCCAATAAAAAGAATTTAGGCTTAAACCGTAAAGTACTAGCTGATTTAGCAATGAATCATCCGGAAACTTTTAAAGCCGTAATAGAAAAAGTAAAATAAATTTTTTAATAACGATTTATGATTTAAAAAATCCTTCCCTTTCGGGAGGGATTTTTTGTTTTATATCTTCCCAGTAATCTTTTTATTACTCAAAATATCTTTTTATTATTGTGTAACTATGAAACATAATAATGATTTAATATACCAAATAGCGCTTACTCAAATTCCAGGAATTGGTGACGTGCTCACACGAAATTTAGTTTCGTATTGCGGAGGTGTTGAAAATGTTTTCAATCAAAAAAAACATAAGCTACTTAAAATACCGGGCATTGGCGAAAAACTTGCCGATTCGATAATTACATCTGTCAATTTAAAAAAAGCGGAAGATGAAATCCGATTTATTGAGAAGCATCATATTCAACCGATGTTTTATCTTGATGATCTATATCCTTCACGTTTAAAAAATTTCAACGATGCTCCCACCTTACTTTATTCAATTGGTAATGCAAATCTCAATCAACAAAAAATTGTTGCCATCGTTGGAACGCGTAAAGCAACCGAATATGGTAAGAGCTTTATCAATAAATTAATTGAAGATTTAAAATCTTGTGGATGTTTAATATTAAGCGGATTGGCTTTTGGTATTGATATTCATGCTCATAGAGAAGCAATAAAAAATGATTTGCCAACAGTAGCTGTATTAGCACATGGGTTTGATAGAATTTATCCGGCAACACATAAACAAACCGCAAAAAAAATGCTTGAAAACGGAGGCTTGCTTACAGAGTTTCCAAGTAATACTAATCCAGATAGGGAAAACTTTCCAAAGCGTAACAGAATTGTAGCCGGTTTATGTGATGTATTAATTGTAGTTGAAACTGCTGAAAAAGGAGGTGCATTAATTACTGCCGAAATAGCAAATTCATACAACAAAGATGTAATGGCATTACCAGGGCGAATAAGTGATGAATATTCTAGCGGTTGTAACAAACTCATTAAGCTAAATAAAGCAGCAATCATTACTTGTGTTGATGATTTGTATTATCTCATGGGTTGGAATTTGGAAAATAGAAGTAAAAAGTCAAAACAACAGGTACTCCCAATAGATCTTACAAATGATGAATTAAATATTATTCAATTTATTCAGCTAAAGTCGAAGGTAGGAATTGACGAACTTGCATTTGCATTACAGGTTGATTCTGGTAACCTTTCCTTAACCTTACTCGACTTGGAATTTAAAGGACTTATACGTTCTTTGCCCGGTAAATATTTTGAGTTAAATTGATATGAGAAATTTTAGGGCGCTTTTGTTTTTTTTGGTGTTAACGGCTGTTGCATTTTTGTCAGTACATTTTAAAAAAGCAGATAAAATTACCAAGCCAAAGAAAGTTATTTTTTTAATTGGAGATGGAATGGGTCTTGCTCAAATATCAGGTGCAATGTCATTTTATGATGGTGTAAATGCCTTCGAAAGATTTAAAGTTATTGGTTTTAGTAAAACATCGTCTGATGATAATTATGTAACAGATAGCGGTGCGGGAGCAACAGTATTTTCAATCGGTAAAAAAACATTTAATGGAGCTATTGGCGTGGATAAAGATTCGATTGCACACGAAAATATTTTTGAAATGATGAAGAAGAAAAATGCCGCAACAGGTGTGGTTGTTACGTCTTCGGTTACTCATGCAACACCTGCATGTTTTTATGCTCACGTAAGCAGTCGTAAAAGCGAATTTGATATTGCTGAATTTTTGCTGAAAGAAAAATGTGATATAGCTATAGGTGGTGGTATGAAATTTTTTGTATCAAGAAATGATAAAAGAAATTTGTTTGATGAATTGAAAGCAAAAGGGTACAGCATTTTTTCTGATACATCGCTGCCTTTTCAAAATATAAATGCTTCAAAATTAATATATACACTTTCATGGGATGGTATGAAAAAAGCACAAGAGGGTAGAAGCGGATATTTAAAAAATGCTTCGTTGCTTGCTATGAAAAATTTAGATAAAAATCCTGAAGGTTATTTTTTAATGGTTGAAGGTTCTCAAATTGATTGGGGTGGACATGCAAACGATTTTGATTATATGAAAAGTGAGCTGATTGATTTTAATGAAGCAATAAATGTAGCTTTAGATTATGCTATAAAAGATGGCAATACTTTAGTTGTGGTTACTGCCGATCATGAAACAGGTGGCTTGTCTTTAATTGAAAATAAATCGAATAAAAAGACATTTAAATCAAACTATTCAACTGGAGGACATTCAGGTATAATGGTTCCAGTTTTTGCTTTTGGTCCTGGCTCCGAAGAGTTTCAGGGTATATATGAAAACACTGCAATACATGATAAATTTAAACAATTATTAAATCTGAAATAAGTGGAATTAAAGTTTGTTTATTTGTTTGTATTTATTGCATTCCTATTGGTGTTTTTCTATTTTATAGCACCTAAATTAAAACTCATTAATTATCGGTCAAATATTGTTCGTGCTGTAATTTTTTTAAGCATGATGATTTATCTGGCGTATGATTTTTACACGAAAGGGAAGTATTTTATGATTGCAATATTGTGTATGGGGAGTATAGCATTCATCTATATGATCAGAAACGTAAAGAAATAAAAAATCCCGATGATTCGGGATTTTTTTATACTTAGAATCAATAAAAATTATTTTTTACAAAGCTCTTTCAAGTCCTCAATATTGCCATTAAATACATTAAAGTCAACACCTCCTCTAATACCGTTTACATGAGCATGATCTGTATGTTGCCAGAAATGCCATTCGTTTACTATTGCGTTAATGTCAGGTGTTTTATAATGTGCAATCCAAAGCGGATATTTTTTAAATTCCATTCCGGTTAACAAATTCTTGTAAAAACCATAGTTGGTGTAAAGTATGGGAGTCATACCGTAATGTTTTTCAACTAATACCAGCCATTTTTTTAAATTCTTTTTAAGTTTAACAGCAGGGCATCTACCTTTCATTTCAATATCTAAAACTGGAGGTAAATCTCCTTTATATAATCTTGGAACTTGTTTAAAAAATAACGAAGCTTGTTCTTCAGCAGTTAAATGTGGACGGTAAAAATGATATGCTCCTCTGATAATGCCATTGTTTTTAGCTTCTTTCCAGTTTTCTTCAAAATACTGATCAGCAATTGAGCGACCTTCAGAGGCTTTTATAAATGCGAAACTAATACCTATATCATTATGAGTCATTTTACTTACAGCATCCCAATCAATATTTCTTTGATGTCTTGATACATCAATACCATGCAATTCATAATCTGAAGGAATATCTACTCCAAAACTGGCATATAGAGGAGATGTTGTAATTTTTGTTCTCGATAAACTTCCGCAAACAGATTTTGGAGCATTTACTGAAAACAGCAATATGCCAAATGAAAAAAGTTGCACTGAAAAGGAAGCAAAAATTATTTTTCTAATATTCATGAATAACAAATATATTTATTCAAAGATATAAAACGAATAGGTAATATGTTAATAAGTTGTGCGTAGTGTTAAGATTGTTTTTGTGTAAAACCCAACAAAATGAACATGTAGTGTAATGTTTCAACGGTCTGATAAAAAGCAAAATAGAAATTATGTTGCCAGAGTATAGGTATTCGTAAAAATATGTATATTTTTGCTGCCCCAATAATTGGCGGGGTAGCTCAGTTGGTTAGAGCGTAGGATTCATAACCCTAAGGTCGGCAGTTCGATCCTGCTCCCCGCTACTTTTTTCTTTAATATTATTGGATAAATGAAGCTAATTGTTTCAGTTTATTAGCACCGGAAATAATTAGTTCATATTTAATATTTTGGAAATAAGATTTTTAAGGAGCTTATTTTTAATTGAGTATCAAATTATGGCTGTTAAAAAAGTAAGTTTCAATAATAAGCAAAGTCCTTTTTATGATTCGGTTAAGCAAAAAGTAGAAGCTTATTTTTTGAATAACAATATTGCTGAAACAGGTAATTTTACGCTTTATTTAAAATCAATTATACTTCTCCCCATAGCATTGTTTTGCTATATCATGCTGGTTTTTTTCTTACCATCAAGTGTTTTAGTTTCTATTCTTCTTTGTTTGCTTTTAGGGGTAACAATTGCCTGCATAGGTTTTAATATTATGCACGATGGTGCGCATGGTAGTTATTCAAAGCATAAATGGCTAAACAATTTTTCGGCACATACATTAAGTGTTATTGGGGGAAGTGCATTTATGTGGAGAATAAAACATAATGTCATACATCATTCATATACCAATATTCACGATATGGATGATGATTTAAATAATCGTCCTTTTTTTAGAATTACCTCAGGAGATCCAAAATATAAAATGCATCGATTTCAGCACTATTACTGGATAGTATTGTATATGTTAAGTTATACCAGTTGGGTTTTTGCACAAGACTTTGTGAAGTATTTTACAGGCAAAATTGGTACAATCAAAATCAGGAAAATGAACACCCTCGATAAGTTTAAATTCTGGATTACTAAGTTTATATATTTAATCACATTTATTGGAATATCTATTTACACAAATGGCGTTTTAAATACCGTTGTTGGATATTTAATTACAGCATTAACTTGTGGTTTTGTAATCAGTTTAGTGTTTCAATTGGCACATGTAGTTGGTGTTGCCGATTTTCCGCAAACTACCTCCGAAACAAATAAAATTGAGCAGGAATGGGCTATTCATCAAGTTAACACCACAGTTAATTTTGCCACAAAGAACAAGTTTGTTTCTTGGTTTATTGGAGGATTAAATTTTCAGGTTGAACATCATTTGTTTCCTAAAGTAAGTCATGTACACTATCCCCAAATTAGCAAAATTGTGAAGGAAACATGCGAGCAGTTTCACGTTCCGTATTTAGAACATCCTACAGTTTTTAGTGCCATTCAAGCACATGTTCTTTATTTAAAGAACATGGGAAAAGCTGTGTAATTTCCGTTTTTTTTAATTTTATTTAAGATTGAAAATTGTAAAAATATTATTTTTACTAATTGCATTTCTTTTTATTGATATTTGATTCAAATATGCAAGATGAATTTAAATATTGATACATACGGCCAATACTTAGAAGTATATAAATACAGTGTTGAACATCCAGAAAAATTTTGGGCAGAAATTGCCTCTGATTTTGAATGGAAACAAAAATGGGAAAAAGTTCTTGAATGGAATTTTAGTGAGCCTAAAATTGAATGGTTTTTAGGAGGGAAATTAAACATTACACAAAATTGTTTAGATAGAAACCTAGTTGAAAATGCAGACAAAAAAGCAATCATTTGGGAACCGAATAATCCAAATGAACATATTCGTGAAATAACATATAGAGAGCTGCATGATTCAGTTTGCAGGTTTGCCAATGTATTACAAGCAAACGGAGCAAAAAAAGGAGATAGAATTTGCATTTACCTTCCAATGATTCCCGAAGCAGTGGTTGCCATGTTAGCTTGTGCAAGAATTGGAGCTATCCATTCTGTTGTTTTTGCAGGATTTTCTTCACAATCTATTTCAGATAGAATTAATGATTCCGAATGTTCAATGATCATAACTGCAGATGGAGTTGAGAGAGGGGAGAAGCGAGTTGAACTTAAAAAGATAGTAGATGAAGCACTGGTTAATTGTCCAAGTATAAAAAGATGTATTGTTTATAATAATAGAAATTGGGAAGTTGATATTAAACAAGGGCGAGATGTATGGTGGCATAGTGAAATTCGAAAGGTAGGGGCAAATAACGAACCTGAATGGTTAGATGCAGAAGACCCATTGTTTATTCTTTATACATCCGGTTCTACAGGTAAACCAAAGGGAGTATTACATACAACTGGTGGTTATATGGTGATGGCAGGATATACTTTTAAAATGGTATTTAATTATAAACCACATCAAATTTTTTGGTGTACTGCTGATGTGGGATGGATAACAGGACATAGTTATATTGCATATGGTCCACTTTTAAACTCGGCAACGATTATGATGTTTGAAGGTGTTCCAACTTGGCCAGATGCCGGAAGATTTTGGGATATTGTAGATAAACATAAAGTGAATATTTTATATTCAGCACCTACAGCTCTCCGAAATTTAATGGCTGCTGGAGATCATTTTCTCGAAAATAAAGACCTTACATCTCTTGAAGTTTTAGGTAGTGTTGGCGAACCAATTAATGAAGAAGCGTGGTATTGGTATCACGATAAAATTGGAAAAGAACATTGTCCGATTGTAGATACATGGTGGCAAACCGAAACAGGAGGAATGATGTTGTCGCCAATTGCTGGAATTGGTGTTGCTAAACCAGGTTTTGCGATGTATCCATTGCCAGGCATTCAACCACTCTTATTAAACGAAAAAGGTGAAGAATTGCATGGAAATAATGTGGAAGGAAATTTTTGTATGAAGTTTCCTTGGCCTGGAATGGCTAGAACTGTTTATGGTGATCATAAACGTTTTCAGCAAACTTATTTTAGTACCTATAACAATTTATATTTTACAGGTGATGGTTGTAAGCGTGATGAAGAAGGGTTTTATCGAATTACTGGTAGAGTTGACGATGTAATTAATGTTTCAGGACATCGAATAGGAACCGGAGAGGTTGAAGATGCAATTAATGATCACGATTGTGTAGTTGAAAGCGCTGTTGTTGGTTATTCTCATGATATGAAAGGACAAGCATTATATGCATTTGTAATCTGTAATAAGCCAGTGGATGATTTAATAAAATTCAGAAACGAAGTTGGTAAAATAGTGAGCGAACGCATTGGGTCATTTTCTAAACCAGATAAAATTCAAATCGTAAAGGCATTACCCAAAACCAGATCGGGAAAAATTATGAGAAGAATCTTAAGGAAGATTGCAGAAAACGATTACTCAAATCTTGGAGATACAAGCACACTAATAGATCCAAAAGTTGTTGATGATATTAAATCTGGAGTTATTTAACTACCAAACGTAATCTTTTTTATTCATCAGTAATGCTTCACCGGTAATAGTATCAGCACCAGTTGCTACATCAATAACTTTCGTTTCGTATAACACTCTATTCTTTTCAGGGAAAATTTCTTTTACGGTAATTATTGCACGATAAGGAGTGTCAACAAACATTGGTTTTAAAAATGTGGTATTTTGTTTCATGTAAATGTGTCCTTCACCATGAAGCATTACGCCAAATATTTTAGTGAATACACTCGCACTAAAATGTCCGTGAATTATGTTTTTTCCAAACATACTTGCTTTCCCAACTTCAGCATTTACATGAAGTGGATTTGTGTCACCGGAAATCTGTGCATATAAATTTACTTGTTCTTGTGTGTACGAAAAATCATTCGTGAAAACATCTCCTATCTTTATCATAAATTTTTTTTTTTAATTCTGGCGCAAGATAATTTGTTTTTAAAAAATATTGTCTAAAAACTATTTTCAGGAAGAATTTCGGTGTTGAATTGATAAATAATATGACAAAAATCATAAT
>CANKGI010000031.1 GCA_947481365.1 Bacteroidota bacterium
CAGCAATTCGTTCGGCACTCACATTACTAAACTCGGTTACATAACTTAACATATTCCCTTTTATCACTGCATTTTGATGTGAGAGGTATACATTAATAAATGCGATACCAACAGCACCACCAAGTTGACGAACCATATTTGCCAAGCCTACAGCTTGTGCCAAATCTTTACCACGCAAACCTGCTACCGCAAGCGAAATAATTGGCGACATCATAAATCCCATACCTAATCCACGAAGAATAAATGGAAAATAAAAATCTTTCTCACTCGAATCGGGTGACGAAAATGACAGCATCATTAAAAATGTGAATGTCATCATAATTCCAATAATAATAATTGATTTAGGATTAACTCCTTTCGCTAAAAGTTTTGCAACAGTTGGCATTGCAACTGCCGAACACAAGGCGCTAGGTATCATAAACACACCCGTTTCGGTTGCTGTCCATCCTAACGAAATTTGTGCAAAGAGCGGAAAAATAAAAACTGTTCCGAACAACATCATGCCGAGCATCAGGTTCATAAAACTACCCATGGCAAGATTATAATTTTTATACAAACGAATATTAACAGCAGGATGTTCTGTTTTCAATTCGTGATAAATAAATGCTATCAATCCTGCGACAAAAAGAAATGTAAAGAAAATGATCTCGTTACTTTCAAACCAATCGTTAGCTGTTCCTTCTTCTAAAACATATTGTAATGAACCCACAGCTGTAACTAAAAAGATGATTCCCCACCAATCAATTACTTTTGGTTTAACAGCACCAATCCGGTCTTTTACATATGTCCACGATAAAATTGAAGCTGTAATTCCTATTGGTATATTCACAAAAAATATCCAATGCCACGAAAAATTATCGGTAATATAACCACCAAATGTTGGACCAAAAGTTGGACCCATAATCATTCCCATTCCAAAAATGGCACTTGCTGTTGCAATCTTCTCAGGAGGAAAAGCACCAATGATAATTGTTTGTGCTGTTGACAATAAACCACCGCCACCCAAACCCTGTACAAAACGCCAAAACACCAAATTCCACAAGCTTGTAGAAAGTCCGCACATGAGAGACGCAAATGTAAAAATCAATACTGATGCAGTAAAATAATTACGTCTTCCAAACAAATCTGAGAGCATACTTGTGAGCGGAATAATGATCACATTTGAAATAGCATAAGATGTAGCAACCCATGCAATTTCAGTAGTAGTTGCTCCAATACTTCCGCTAATTTCACGCAACGAAACATTCACAATTGTTGCATCAATCAATTCGAGAATAGCGCACGAAATGGCTGTTAAAATCAATATCCATTTTTCAAATCCTACAGGATATTGGTTTTGAAGTTGAACTGTTCCTCCCAAAATTATCTTATTTTAACTTAACTTCAACAAATGCACTTAAGCCAGGTAAAAGCACATCTGCTCTGTCTTTGGGAAAATCGGTGATTGCAATTCGAACCGGAATTCGCTGTGTAACTTTAATAAAATTTCCGGTCGCATTATCGGGCGGAAGCAATGAAAATTTTGCTCCAGTTGCTCCAACAAAAGATTCAATTTTTCCGGTAATGACCATATCAGGATAGGCATCTAATTTCACATCAACACTTTGTCCGATTTTTAATTTCTTCATCTGTGTTTCTTTAAAATTTGCAAGCACCCAAAAATTTTCTCTGTCAACTTCAGAACATAAAGGTTGTCCCAACATAATATACTGTCCCATTTCAACTGAGCGTTTCGAAATAATTCCTTCGCGAGGAGCCTCAACTTTAGCGTAACTTAATTGTGTTTTAGCAAGTGTTAGTTCTGCTTCACGTTGCTGAACCAATGCCTCAGCTAATGATATTTGTGCATGCTGTGCTTCTACTTGCGAATGTGCTCCACTGCTTTGTGCTTGCGATGCTTTAAAATTATTTACAGCTACTTCATATTGAGCTTTGGCAACATCCATATCAGCTTTTGTAGCATCATATGTAGATTTTGTCGAAACATTTGCATTAAACAAATTGGTAATTCGTTTAAAATCTTCTTGCAATTTTTGCCATTTAATTTTTGCTGCTTCTACATTTTGTTCGGATGCATGTGATGACTCTTCAAAAGCTGTAGCATTTTTAGTTCCTGAATTTGCATTACTACTAACAGACATTAAATTTGCTTTAGCATTTTCGAGTGCTGCCTGTGATTGAGCTACTTTAGTTTTAAGTTCTGTATCGTCAATTTCAATGAGCAATTGCCCTTTTTTAACATGCTCGTTATCTTTAAAATAAATATTTTTAACATAACCGCTCACGCTCGAACGAATTGGAATAATGCTGGCATCAATTTGCGCGTTATCAGTTGATTCGAATGCCATACTCAACATAATAAAACGTGTTAGCGCTGCTGCAACAACTACAATAATGATTGCAAAAATTGTCAATCGTTTTTTATCAAACCTTGTAACTTTTTTTTCAGCCTTTGTTTTTTTTTCTTCACTTCCCACAGCAAGTGTTGCTTGATTTGTACTCATATTTTGTTTTGGTATTATTTATAACAACAATCATTTCAATTAGTTTATCCAAATAGTTAAACTCAAATATTTAAAGTTCTTTCCACAAAATTTTTAACTGCTTTCTTCAACTTCACATTGCTTATATCTTTCCAGTCTTTTGCACTTAAATTAAAAATGGTTTTATACAATGGTGATGCTATAAATGGATAATAACACATTGATTGCATGTTGATGATGAACATTTGTGTATCTATATTGGCAATTGTTTTTTTTACTTTTTCTTCTTCAAGTAAAATATATAATTTCTTTCCACGGCTCTTTCGGGTTGAATACATTTTCTCTTTAAACATTTCGGGCGAAACGCTCACTTCCTTTATTATAAAGAGAGAAACATGCGGATACTCTTCCAAAAAATCAATCAGATGATCGATGTACAAGAAAATTCTCTTCTTAAATGAAAGCGCTTCATCTTCGAGCACATCCATTTGGTCGAAATATCTCTTTAGTGCACCTTCAAAAACCTTATCGAATAAATTTTCCTTGCTGCGATAATAATAATGCAACAAGGCTTTATTGATACCAGCAGTATCAGCAATGGATTGCATTCGAGCACCGTAAAGACCAAATTTCATGAATTCGTCTTTTGCCGCTTCTAAAATCTTTTCTTCTGTTTTATGATCGTCCTTACTAACTGGTTTAACCATTCAATTTAACCATTTGGTTAACTACAAAAGTATTTCAAAATTATTTACCCGCAAATTAAAATTCCGTTAATCAAAAAATGAGTAATGACAATGTCAGTTTAACGTATCAAAATGAAATATTTGTTTAATTTCGCCCACAATAAAATCATATTTACATGAGAAAAGAATTACACGCTGCACATGGTAATGTATTGAGTTGCAAAGGATGGATACAAGAAGCTGCATTAAGAATGTTGCATAACAATCTCGATCCTGAAGTTGCCGAAAAGCCCGAAGACCTTGTTGTTTATGGTGGTATAGGAAAAGCAGCCCGCAATTGGGAATGTTTTGATTTGATAGTGAAAGCATTGAAAGATTTGAATGAAGATGAAACATTGTTGATACAAAGCGGCAAACCCGTTGGCATTTTACCTACGCATAAAGATGCTCCTCGTGTAATTATTTCTAATTCGATGTTGGTACCAAAATGGGCAACATGGGAAGTGTTTCACGAGTTGGATAAAAAGGGATTGATGATGTACGGACAGATGACTGCCGGAAGTTGGATTTATATTGGTTCGCAAGGAATTGTTCAAGGAACATACGAAACTTTTGCTGAAGCGGCTCGTCAGCATTTTAACGGAACATTGAAAGGAACATTAACCGTAACAGCTGGACTTGGCGGTATGGGCGGAGCTCAGCCGCTTTCTGTAACCATGTGTGATGGTGTTTGTCTTGCTGCCGAAATGGTTGAATGGAGAATCAAAAAGAGAATTGAAACGCGTTACCTCGATGTGATGTCGAGAGATATTGACCAGGCAATTGATATGGCTTTGAAAGCTAAAGCTGATGGAAAAAGATTATCAATTGGCGTGTTGTGTAATGTGGTTGATTTATTAAAAAGATTAATTGAAAGAAATATTACTCCCGATTTATTAACTGATCAAACATCCGCTCACGATCCGCTGAATGGTTACTATCCTGAAGGATTGGTTGAAGAAGTTGCTGATCATATGCGCAAAACTGAACCTGAAAAATATACCAACCTTGCACTCGATACGATTGCGCATCATGTGCAATTAATGTTGGAATTACAAAAACGCGGAGCGATCACTTTTGATTATGGAAATAATATTCGCGGACAAGCAAAAGATAAACGCAATGTGATGAATGCATTCGACTTTCCGGGTTTTGTACCAGCATATATTCGTCCGCTTTTTTGCGAAGGAAAAGGACCGTTTCGTTGGGTAGCGTTAAGTGGCGATCCTGAAGATATTTATACAACCGATCGTGTGATGAAAGAACTATTTCCTGAAAATAAATCTTTGCATCGTTGGTTAGATATGGCAAATGAAAGAATTGCCTTTCAAGGATTGCCTGCACGCATTTGTTGGATTGGACAAGGCGATAGAGAAAAAGCAGGACTTGCATTTAACGAATTAGTAAGAACAGGAAAAGTAAAAGCACCAATCGTAATTGGTCGCGACCATTTGGATACAGGATCTGTAGCTTCGCCAAATCGTGAAACTGAAGCGATGAAAGATGGATCTGATGCAGTTGCCGATTGGCCGATTTTGAATGCATTAATTAATACAGCCGGTGGAGCAAGTTGGGTTTCTGTACATCAGGGTGGTGGAGTTGGAATGGGATACTCTATTCATGCCGGAATGGTGATAGTTGCCGATGGAACAGATGATGCAGCAAAACGCATTGCACGTGTGTTGCACAACGATCCTGCAATGGGAGTTATACGACATGCAGATGCAGGTTATGATATTGCAATTGATACTGCAAGAAAACACAGATTGGATTTGAAAGAGAGATTAAAATAAACTTTATTTAAAGTTGATATTACTATTATTTCAACACCGTATGGTTTATGTGAATTTGTTTTAAAAAGTAAAACATATTTTGCATTAAAATAAACCAGTTATGAAAAAATCAATTATCTACACACTTACATTTTTCACATTCACGATTGTCCATATGATGAATGTTAATGCTCAAATTCAAATTGGTGCTACCGGAACGTATGCCATACCAATAGGTGCATTTGGTGCTGCCCCAACTATTGAAAATGGGAGTAATAGCAGCGGCATAAACAATCTTGTTGGTACAGCTAACTCGGGAACTGGTGGTGGCTTATTCGCTAAATATTTTATAAATGAAAATATGGCTATAGGCGTTTCATTCAATTATTTATCTTTTACAGGGCAAGAAATTAAAATGAACCTTTTAAATCCTTTCCCTTTCGTAACTCTTCCGAGTATTACTGGGAGTTTTACTTCGATGCCAATTGCTTTAACTTATGATTATTATTTTGGAACAGATAAAATAAAACCTTTTGCAGGAATAGAATTAGGATATATTACCACCAATGCTACTCATAATTTCCCGGGCATGTATACAAGTTCCGGATCAGACAGTTCGCAAACTGTTAAATTATCAGGTTTTTTTGTTGCACCGGTAGTAGGATGCACTTATGCTGTTACCGATAATATAGATATTTTAGCTAGTTTAAAATATGGAATCGGAATGAATAAACTAGATTTTGATAAAGTAGCAAATAGTCCAAATGTTGGTATTCCGAGTACATCCTATCTTGGATTGAATATTGGCGTTGCATATAATATTAAGTAGAAATTATTTTTTATTTGACTTCATATTGGATAAGAATGATAAACCTATTTGTCATTCTTATCTCTAATAAACCTGATTGTTGCACCTGGTGACATCAATCGTGGAACCTGATTCCAGTCTTTATATTTTGCAACCAATTCATCCTCCTTTGTATTATCGGCAGCAGCAGTTTTCATATCCATAAAAAACTGTTTGAAAGTTTCTATTATCTCCAAGCCGCCCATTTCGCCATGCCCAGGAACAATTTTTTCTATCTCAAATTGCTGTGGCAATTCGTTCATTGCTTCCAAATAACCATCTGGATTAGCATTACCAAAAAGTGCAGGAGCCTGTTTGTTTAAAATGACGTCACCTGCAAATAACATTTTTCTGCGATGCAAATAAATCATCACATCACTTGGTGTATGAATATTTCCATGTAAATTAAAAATGGTTACGGTATCATCTCCCATCGAAATATCCATTCTATCTTTTAAAAATTTTGTTGGTATTCCTTCTTCTCCATTTTCTTTTTTCCAGTCTTCGGAAGTGTAATTACTACCCGCAATGATTGTACTGCCTTTATAATTTTTATTGCCTCCTGTATGATCGGGATGAATATGTGTATTCACAACTAAAATTGTTTTATTACCTGCCAATTCTTTTACCGTTTTATAAAATTCATCGGCAGCTTTATCCATTTTTGTATCGATAACCAACACCAAACTATCTGAAACCAAAACACCCGAATTACCGCCACCACCAAGCACTATAGTTAATTCCTTATCGTATTTTATCGTAGTGGTATGTTTCATTTTTTCCATAAACGGACGAACATAAATCCAGTACAAACTTGTTCCTGCAATAATGATAATTAGCAAAAGAACTCCAACAACTTTTAGAAATGTTTTCATAATTAATTTTTAATCAATTTATATCGACCAACAACTTCATCATTCAAATAAACAATCATGATGTAATATCCCGAAACAAAATCGGAAAGATCTATTTGTGCAACATCCGAATTTATTTTTATCGATGTAAGATGAGCGCCTACAATGCTAAATATTTCTATTCTCTTTTGCTGTTCAATTTGATTTTCAAAACTCAAATGGAGTAATTTTTCAACTGGATTGTTAAACCTAATTTTCAAAGTCTCTGTTAATTTAACAACATCAAATGCAGTTGCCGAAACAGTTCCATTCAAATCATACACTTTTAATTGGTAATATAATTCCTGCCCGCGATATAAAATAATGTCATCATCAACCATTTCATATTGACTCATTGATGAAAAATCTTTTTTACATTTTACTTCAGAAACCACATTCCACTTTCTCATATTTTCGGAACGCGATATTTCATATCGATCGATCAAATTTTCGTGAGCTACTTTCCAATTAAGTAGTACACTTTTTGAAGTTAAAATATAACTGGCTTTAAAATTTAAAAGTGTTACTGGTAGTGCTAACATCGAAATATTACATCCACTAACGTAACCGGCTGCATTGCCAAATCCAAAGATGCTATTTCCCGAAGAGAGTCCGTAATATTGCGTATAACATCCGTTTGAAGAACCTGATGCATTTCCAAATCCCTGTATACTTCCAAATGGAGAAATTTGTGCAAAGCATCCTGTTGTATTTCCATCTGCATTGCCAAAACCATGTATGCTTCCCAACGGAGACACTTGTGCATAGCATCCTGTTGCATCTCCATCAGCATTACCAAAACCATGTATGCTTCCCAACGGAGACACCTGCGAATAACATCCAGCTATATCACCCGCAGCATTTCCAAAACCGAATATTGGATTGTTTTGTGCATTACTTATTTGAAACAAACAAATAATAAATGAAATTGAAAAGAGAAATTTCATAAAATTAATAAGTCCTCACGCAACGACCTCCAGTTGCTCCATCTCTTGAAGTTGTTGTATACAAAGCATAGTAGCGATTAGAAACTGTACAATAACTTTTAGTTGATAAGGGTACATTCCAAGCACCGCCTTTTCTGCCATAACCTGCAGTACCTGTTGGCCAGTTTGTAGCATTTGCATTTCCGGCTGCATCCAAATATCCATCACCATTAGTAGCAGTAAAAATTCTTCCAGTAGTTGTTCCAATATTGATTATGATTTCCATATTACTTCCAGACATATCCTTTATTCCATAATATGTAGCGCCTGTAGATTCACGTGTACCGGGTGAAGTACCCGTAGAAAATCCTGCACGCATTGGCCCGAATGCATTGTTATAATTACAATTTGCTCCAGCATTAGAGGCAGTTTCAGAAGTTGTACCATCATTTACAAAACCCGTTACACCAAATATATTTGTACTTCCCCAGGCAAATTCTCCAACAACAGCAGTGTTTGGTCCACGACATGCTTTTTCATATTCAAGTTCAGTCATTAATCTTAATCCAGACCAATCAGAATAGGCTGCCACATCCAAATTACTCAAAAAGTTACAACCTCGGTATGGTGCAGTTGCACTAAATGCAGGCCAAGTTCCTGTAATGGTATGCCTTGATGTTCCATTTGAATTTGGAAACCTATTACTGGCTTGTATGCTATTTATCTTGTTCAGAAATTCTACATACTGACCTTGCGTGATTTCATATTTCATACAATAAAATCCAGCATATCCTTTTGGAAAATTTGAAGGCAAAGCTTGAGTAGAACTATAAAAATCATCCATATTATAACCAAACGAATTTGTGCCAAGTGTTCCACCGGTTGAAGGAGATAATGTGATGGCATTTTCTGATGTTACTTGAAAAGGTAAGTTGAATGAATTTCCTGCCTGTTTAAAATTTCCATCACTTATAGAATTGGCATCACCAAGGTAAAAACTATTTTGAGGAACATAAACCATTTCGATAGCGTAAACACAAATGTCAACACTATCATTATCTAATACACCATCAACACCATATCGCCATCTTAATCTATTTGCTGTGTAATTTACATTTTGTAAAGCCATCACATTTGCAGCTTTCATAAACACTCCTTTGCCATCACCCACACTGTCAATTTTTGAACCAGTACCGGCCACATGACCTGTAGTATCAAGTGTTGCGTGGTTCCAAAGTGTTTGACCTTTAACCCTATATTTTACAAATATCCAAACTGCATCCCAATTGTTTTCAGCAGAATTTGTACGCCACGAATTTTCCCAACTCAAATCAAATTTTATTTGAGTAGTTTTTGCGGTGGTATTTTGATTGAGGATTGAAACATTTGTTACCTGAACATTATTGGATTTTACCTGAAACAAAATGCATAACATGTAAACGAAGGTGAGGAATGTGTATTTATTTTTCATTTGAAATAAATTTTAACGAATTTAGTTTTTACCAGAAAAAATAAAAATGCAAAATGTACAACTACCTCAGTAATGTAAAATTACCATACAAGTGGCGCATGGTATCGCTGTTATCGATATAGTCGACAACATAAAAATATACTTCTGATGGACAAGCCACCCCATTAAATGTTCCGTCCCAGCCTACATTAAAATCATTGCGTTCAAAAAGCTTTTGTCCCCAACGATTATAAACGAATAATGTTCCTCCATTTAAATTCATATGAACAACTTTGAAGGTATCGTTTTCTCCATCATTATTTGGAGTAAATGCATTGGGTATCCATATTTGATCGGAGCCACGAATTCTGATTCTTTTTGTAATTGAGTCCATGCAAAACTCTCGATATACATATAATATGATATCGAAATAACCATCAGAAGGAAAATATTTACTTGGATATAGAATGGAACTCGTATCGCCATTTCCTAAATCCCAAACATATCGTGTGGCATATTTGCTTGTAGTAAAAAAAGTAACATTGGTATCGATAGATGGAATTTTAGGACTATAAGCAAAATCGGCAATAGGTGTTTGAACAACGCGAATGTTTTCTGAACTCGAATCGATACAACCATTTAAAGCAATAATATATTTAACATTAAACATACCCGGTTGCAAAGGATTGAATGTTGTTATCTGATTACTATTATTGAAAAACGAACCTCCATTTTGAAGAGGAGAAAAAGTTATTTCAGCCGAACCCTGACAAACAACTGTGTCGCTCACATCAAATGCAGGAATTGGCTTCGGTGTAAAATTAATTTTTAAGCTATCATCTGTTGTACCGCATTTATTTGTTGCCAAAAGTTTTAAATATGCCAGTCCGAGAATGCCTTGGCTCGGATGAAAAATTGTTGCTAATGAATCGGGCAAACTATAGTTTCCATAATTATTGTCAACCCATTGAGTAGTGTCATAATTCTTTGCATAACCCAACAGTTTTAAATCTGCTTCGTTACATAAAGATGTATCATTACCTGCATTAACCTCAGGTGTTAGCATAAACTGTGCATAGGTTGAATCGGAGTTTGAGCAGTGATTGAAATCGGTAAATGTTACTTTGTATTTTCCTTCCTGAGTAATAATAATTGAGTTGGTTGTTGCTCCTGTATTCCATAAATAACTTAAGAAACCATTTACTGTAAACACATTATTATTTGAACAAATTTTAGACGTATCCGGCAAATTCATTATAGGCATTGGAAACAAACTCAGCCTTCCGGGATTTGATAAAACAATAATTGAAGCACTATCGCAATCACCAGTAACTGTTACTGCATACAATCCAATATCAGAAGTTTTTATCGCTGCAAAAACAAGTGAATCGGTATTTGCTCCAATAATATCATTGCCGTTTTTTTGCCACTGATAATGTAGCACACCTGTTCCATTTGCTTTAACTTTAAACACAGCTTTTGTGCCCGGACATTTAGTGATATTTATGGGTTGCGTGACAATGGCTGTAGGTGGACTAATTTTTAATTTTACAACAGCCGACATCACACTGTCACATGTACTTTTTACCCAAACATAATAATTCCCGGTATCTGAATAATAAATATTTGCGACACTAACTGAATCAGAATTGGCTCCAGAAATGGGTGTGCCATTTTTATACCATTGATATGTTACACTTCCTGCCCCTGTAGCTTTTACTTTAAAGCCAACATCCGTTCCCATACATTGAATTACACTTGTAGGTTGTGATGAAATAGCTGTGGTTTTTAGCACACTGATGCGAATGGTGTCAGAATAAATATTTTCACATTGCGCTTTAGTATATCCAAAATATAAACCTGTATCAGCATATAAAACAGGATTAAAAATAAGCGAATCGGTTGTTGCTCCCGAAATGATATTTCCGTTTTTAAACCATTGATAAGTTAATGTTGTTGGGTTTGTTGCTTTAAGATTTAGAATGCCCTTTTTACCCGGACAAAGAATTAAATTTTGTGGTTGCTGCGTAATTACTGGCGTAGGATAAATATCAATCCTTGCAATTTTTGATATAAGACTGTCACAAGTTCCATATACCACCACATCATAGTTAGCGGTATCGGCAGCCAATACATTATTTATTGAAAACGTATCAGTATTTGCACCTGTGATGAACACACCATTTTTTCTCCATTTATAAGTAAACGGACCAATATCTCCCACTTTAATTCTTAATGTAGTATTGCTACCTCGGCACAATAAAACGCTTTTGGGTTGAGTTGAAATGTATTGAATCACTGTTACCTTTAAGCTGTCGGATACAACACACCCCGTTGCATCTGTTACCGTTAATTTATATAACGTAGTTGAGTCGGCAGTAGCTGTAGGACTTAAACAATTATTACAACTAAGTCCAGTTGTAGGTGTCCAGCTATAAATCAATGGCTGAAATTTTGCGCTTGCTGTTGCAGTATCAAAAAAATGAACTGGTTTGCTTTTACAAATACTCGTATCTTTATCTAGCTTTAAATTTAAATCAGAAACTGAAACTGTAGTTGATAAAGTATCGGGACAACCATAGCCGGGATATGGATATAATACTACATAATATTTATTGTAAACTGCTGGAGTTGCAACTGCTATAGTTTGATCGTTTCCAATTAAAGTTGAAAATGTTGAATCATACCATTCGTATTGCTGGAAACCTGGTGGGGCTTTTAAAATAGAAAACGTTGACCCTTTACAAACTGTGCTTGATATTGCAAAAAGCCCACAGGTTAAATCAACATAACCATAACCAAAATGTCCACCAAGCTGACAATCGCCACTGGCAACATCAACAGCAACAGTTCTTCCTGCGTATCCTGAAAGATTTAAACTTGCCAGTGACCAAGCTTTATACCATACTTGAGTTCCTAATGGCGACAATGTAAATCCAGGCAAAATGGAGGATGCCACAAAACTAAATTGTACACATGGTAATGCCGAATTTGTTGCCGAGTCGTAAGCCTTTACTTCAAATCGAGGTTGCTCAATTGCTGTGTGTCCAGGGTTTTCGAGCACTACCGCATATCGTAAAATCAAACTATAGTTATTTAAATTATTCGGCACCCTTACATAATACCTTGCACGATTTGCAAATCTGTTAATCAACGTACTTCCAAGTTTCAATGAATAATTACCTCCGTTTGGAGCAACTACAGGAAATCCACCATACGCATCAGTACTTGCACCACTTGTTATAGCATGTCGTCCGGTTACAGGGCCAGATAATGTTGGCGTAGAAATTGGACAACATAAGCCAGTATATAAAAACCAATTTGAGAAATTTCCTTGTTCGAAATCAACATTGGTAGGGCAAAAAACAGATTGTGCATTCACAAAATTGAATGAAAAAAGAGTAATGAGCAATATGACTTTTAAATACTTTATCAATTTCGTTTGGCTCTGTATTCTTTTCCCAAATTATTTATCATGAATTTACTATTTGAATCATAAACCCATGCATACCCATTTTTAAAATTATTTACTTCATCATATTTCGGCTCGATGATTATTTTATTTTCCTTATTAATAAAACCCCATTTACCATTTACTTTTATTGCTGCAAGCCCTTCCGAAAATTCTCTAACTTCTGCATAATTCACAGAAAAAATTATTCTGCCTTTTTTGTTTACATACGACCACTTTCCACCAAGAAGAACTCCTGCAAAACCATTCGAAAAAAGAGTAACATTTTCATATAATGGTGGAATAACTAAGATACCTTTTGTGTTGATGAAACCCCATTTAGAACCTATCATCACCGGAGCAAGTCCTTCCGAAAAACTTCCCGCATGTTCGTATTGAAATGGAATTACAATTTGAAATTTAGTGTTGATAAAACCCCATTTTTTATTGATGCAAACGGATGCTAATCCATCGCTAAAACTATTGGCATATTCATAAATCAATTCATCGTGTAGCCAATTCTGGCCAATATAACCCCACTTATTATTTAGTGCAACAACAGCATATCCTTCCGAAAAATTTTGAACAAAGTCAAACTCTTCATTTGATTGTTCATCACCTTTTAAATTTATAAATACGGATTTGTGGTTTCTGTTAACATATGAAATTCCATTTCTGAAATTGGATGCTTCATCATAAATATATGGAATTACATTTCCACCCGTTTTATCAATGTATCCCCATTTACCAAAATACCTCACCGGTGAAACTTTATTTACAAAAAGCTCGACTGCATCAAAATCCTTATCAACTGCCGTTGTCCTAAATACCGAATCTACAAAAACATACTTCCCATTATTATTTAAATAAGGAATAAGTGTTTGTGAATTTGATGTAACAACCACCAACAATAACAGACAACAGATACTCAGCTTTCGCATAAATTTTATCGAAAAAAAAACAGTATTTTCAACTATCAAATATATCAACAATAAGTGGCAAAACTTTGATTCTTAAAAATTTAAGATATTATTAATATATACTTCTAAACATGTGTAAAGAGTAGCATTTGCTCGAATAGGTTGCATAAAAAAAGTGCTGCAATTGCAACACTTTTAAATTGTATCATCATTTCTGCATTTTGCTATTTGTCTCGTTTGTTTTTTAAATCGATATCCTCAATAACACTCATCGCCATCATTTGCTTCAACGTTTTTTGCATGCCATCTGTTGATCCATCAAGGAAAATAACATTTCCTTTACCATCAGTCGCAAAATTTTTGATTGCTTCTGTCCACATACTAAACAACAAAAATGAAGCATCTAAATCGGCACTTTTCATTTCTTCGGCAGCCTCGCTCATGCCTTTTGCTACTTCTTTTCTGAATAAAGCAATTCCTTGTCCGCGTAATGCTGCAGCAATTTTCTCTGCTTCAGCCGAAATTTTTATGGCATTTCCTTCTGCTTCGGCAGCTTTTGTTTTTGTAATTAATAAAGCCTGTCCTTCATTTTCGGCAGCAGCTTTTAGGTTAGATGATGCCACAACTTGCGCCATTGATTTTGTAATCGCTTCATCAAAAGTGATATCGTTCAATTGTAAATCAATCAAATGAAAACCCCAAGTTTCGAGTACATGGTCGATACTTTCCTTAACTGATTCAACAATTTCCTTTCTTTGAGAGAGCACTTCTGCTTGCTTTTTAGTAGCAACAAACCCACGAATTGAACCTTCAATAGTACGAATCAATGCGGTCATAAAATCTCTTTCATTCACAAATTTAAAAGCAACATTCTTTAATGTTTCTTCATGGTTATCGAAAACAGAATACAGCAACATGGCTTTAAAATAAACATTAGCCTGATCTTGCGTAATGGCTTGAAAATCCAACTCTATTGAGCGATTTTGAATTGAAATTCTACGATAAATAACTTCGAAAAACGGAATCTTTAAACTCAATCCCGGATAAAGTATCCTTTGGTATTTACCGAACATGGTGATAACGGCAATGGTGCCTTGTTGCACAGTTACTAATGAAAGAAAAAGCACCACTAGTGCAAAAACAATAAATGGAATAAATAATGTCATGGCAAAAAAGTTTTAGAATTCGAAGGTAGCAAAATTGGTTAAAATGAAAATGTTTAAAATCTTAAATAAATTCTTGTTCAACTTTATACATTTGCGACATGGAGTCGTATTATGAATTTCAGATTGATTGTGATGAATCCTTAAAAGATCTCATCATTGCCGAACTTGCTGAAGAAGATTTTGAAGGATTTGTGGAAAACGAAAAAGGCTTTTCGGCATTTATCCCCCAATCGCATTTTGAGCAGGAAATATTTGACAAGATATTAAATCATTACAGCATCAATCCGGCTTCTATTCCTCAAAACACAATCGAACAACAAAACTGGAATGCCCAATGGGAAGCTTCATACACACCTATCACCATCGGAAAAAATATCATTGTTAAAGCACCGTTTCATGTAATTGATGAGCATTTTGACTATGAATTAATTATTCAACCCAAAAATACTTTTGGTACCGGACATCATGAAACAACACAACTCATGCTTGAGATGATGCTTAAATCGGATTTCAACGAAAAAAATGTTTTTGATTACGGATGTGGAACAGGAGTTCTTGGAATTTTTGCTTCAAAACTTGGTGCATCATCCATTTATGCAATTGATATTGATGAGTGGAGTGCCGAAAATATTAACGAAAATTGTTCGCTTAACAGTGTTCGAAATGTGAGTTTCGAAAAAGGTGATTTGGGAATCGTTACAGATAAAAAGTTCGATATCATCCTTGCCAATATCAATAAAAACATTTTACTCGAAAGTTTTAGTAAACTTGCTACGCTGATGAATAAAAATTCGCTTTTACTGATCAGTGGTTTTTACGAAAGCGACTTGAAAGATTTGAAGTTAGATGCCGAAAAAAATCAATTTATATTTGAACAAAATTTAATCAAAAACGAATGGTGCGCTGCACTTTTTAAACATAAATAATAATCAACTTTATACAAATGAAAAAAATAATTTTATCAATCGTACTTGCTGCAACAATTGCTACAAGCCTCAATGCACAAATTCTTAAAAACAAAAAAGACGGACATTACAGTTTTACTGTTGTAAAAAATTTAGAACGTACCGATGTAGATAATCAAAACAGAACAGGTACATGCTGGTCGTTTTCTTCACTCTCTTATTTCGAATCGGAAATGATACGTATGGGAAAACCAAAAGTAAAATTATCGGAAATGTATGTGGTGAGAAAAGCATACGAAGACAAAGCTGATTTATTTGTTCGCATGGGCGGAAACCATCAGTTTGCAGAAGGTGGCGAGTTTCACGACATGTTGAATGTATTTAGAAAATATGGAATGATGCCTCAAAATAGTTATGCAGGATTAAACTATGGTGAGAAAAAACATGTGCATGGAGAAATGGATCAGGCACTCTCAGCGTTTGTAAAAACCATTGCAAAAAACCCTAATGGAAAAATTAGTACTGCTTGGAAACCTGCAGTTAATGGTATTCTTGATGCCTATCTTGGAAAACTTCCTGAAACATTTGAAGTAGATGGAAAGAAATTTACAGCTCAAACTTATGCGCAATCGCTTGGTTTGAATCCTGATGATTATGTGTTGCTCACATCTTTCTCACATCATCCTTACAACAAAAAATTTATTTTAGAAGTTCCTGATAATTGGGCAATGAACGATATGTACAATGTAACGCTTGATGATTTTGCAAGTGTAATTTCTGAATCAGTAACCAATGGTTACACTGTTGCTTGGTCGAGTGATGTAAGCGAAAAATATTTCTCTTTTAAAAACGGAATTGCCATTGTACCAAATAAACCTTGGGACGAAATGAGCAAAGAAGAAAAAGATTCGGCATTGGCTTATCCTGTTGCGCAAATGAAAATTACTCAGGAAATACGTCAAGAGGCATTCGACAATCAAACAACAACCGATGATCATGGAATGCATATTGTTGGTGAAGTGAAAGATCAAAATGGCTCGAAATATTATATCGTAAAAAATTCGTGGGGCAAAGACAACAATGATTTAGACGGATATTTATATGCCAGCGAATCGTATGTTTTGTTCAAAAGCACAGCCATTATGGTTCATAAAAATGCGATTCCAAAAGCAATTGCAAAAAAGTTGGGGCTATAATTTTATTTAAAATTTAACACTTAAAAATCAACATTCATTTATGTATAACAACACACTCAAACCGATATTAGAAAAAGAAATCGCAGCAATAAAAGAAGCTGGGTTATTTAAAAACGAACGCATCATTACCACACCGCAAGGTGCAGCTGTAAAAACCGATGCAGGAAAGGAAGTCATTATTTTTTGTGCCAATAATTATTTGGGTTTATCGTCTCATCCAAGAGTTGTTGAAGCTGCTCGTAAAACGTTGGATACACACGGATACGGAATGTCGTCAGTGCGTTTTATTTGCGGAACACAGGATATTCATAAAGAGTTGGAAGCAAAACTTTCGAAGTTTACTGGAACAGAAGATACCATTTTATATGCTGCATGTTTTGATGCAAACGGTGGTGTTTTTGAACCCCTTTTTAACGAAGAAGATGCCATCATTTCGGATGAATTAAACCATGCATCGATTATTGATGGAGTACGTTTATGTAAAGCTCAACGCTATCGCTACAAAAATTGTGATATGGCTGATTTGGAAGAACAACTTAAACAAACACAACATTTGCGCAACCGAATTATTGTTACCGATGGTGTGTTTTCGATGGATGGTTTTGTAGCTCCTCTCGATAAAATTTGTGACCTTGCCGATAAATACAATGCATTGGTAATGGTTGATGAGAGCCACGCTTCGGGCTTCATCGGAAAAACTGGAAGAGGAACTTGCGAAGCAAAAGGAGTTATCGGAAGAGTAGATATCGTTACAGGAACTTTAGGAAAAGCATTGGGTGGTGCGATGGGTGGTTTTACTTCGGGAAGAAAAGAAATTATCGATATGCTTCGTCAACGTTCTCGTCCGTATTTATTTTCTAACTCATTGGCTCCGCATATTGTGGGTGCAAGTATTGCCGTGCTCGATATGTTGAGCGAAACAACTGCCTTGCGCGATCAGTTAGAATGGAACGTAAATTATTTTAAAGACGGAATGCGCAAAGTTGGATTGGAATTTAAAAATGGCGATTCGGCAATTGTTCCAGTGATGTTGTATGATGCAAAACTTGCACAGGAATATGCCAACAAATTACTGGAAGAAGGAATTTATGTAACAGGATTTTTCTTCCCTGTTGTGCCTAAAGGACAAGCACGTATTCGTGTGCAACTTTCGGCAGCACATACACAAGCACATTTGGATAAAGCAATTGCAGCTTTTGAAAAAGTGGGGAAAGAACTGGGAGTGATAAAATAGCTATTAGCCTTTAGATGTTAGCTGATTTTAATTCTTTTTAATAAAATTTGATTGATATAAATATGCGTATGTTGAATCAACACATATTTTCTTTTTTATTGTTTTATTTTCTCATTCTCACTTCTTGCCATCAAGTAAGTTGTGATGGACCTGCAAATAGTTCAGAAGAATTGGGTACTGACGAAAAATTCTTACTCGGAAACCAAAAAGACACTCTAAAGTTTATAAAAAATAACTCTGATACAGTTTTTTTCTTTAGTAATAATTTTGATGATGGATATACTTTGTATAAATTTGATAATGGCTGCCCACAGAGTGTAAAAGTAGAATATAAAGACAGAA
>CANKGI010000032.1 GCA_947481365.1 Bacteroidota bacterium
AAATATATGACGGTGAGAGTTGGCGGAATTTATGGCGGAACAAATATCAACACACAAAAAAAGTTGGTGTTTAATGGTTTGGATATTTTGGTGGCAACCCCCGGAAGGTTGATTGACTTGGCTTCCATCGGTTCGTTGAAACTAACTTCAATTCAAAAATTGGTGATTGATGAAGTGGATGAAATGCTTGAACAAGAGTTTCGAGCCCAGCTTACAATGATTTTAGATTTGCTGCCTAAGAAAAGACAGAACATTTTGTTTTCGGCAACATTGACTCACGAAGTAGAAAAAATATTTACGCAATTTTTTAACAATCCTATAAAAATAGAAATTGCTGCACACGGAACACCTCTCGAAAAAATTATTCAAAAAGCATATCGTGTTCCAAACTTCACCACCAAAATTAATTTGCTTGGGCATTTGCTTAAAACGGATGATGAAATGAAAAAAGTGCTTTTGTTTGCATCAACCATCAAACAAGCAGATAGGATTTTTGAGCAACTTGATAAGAAATTTCCAAAAGAAATGGGAGTGATACACTCACGCATGTCGCAAAACAACAGGTTTGATGCACTCGAAAAGTTTGCTACCGGAAAAAGTTTGGCTTTGGTGGCTACCGATGTTGCAGCTCGCGGATTAGATATTTCTGATGTTACTCACGTAGTTAATTTTGACACTCCCGATATTGCTGGCGATTATATACATCGTATTGGTAGAACCGGAAGAGCAGGAAAAGTTGGAACAGCCATTACCTTTATCAATAAAAATGAGGAAGAATATTTTGATGCTATTGAAGCGTTGATGAAAATAAATATTCCATTCGAAACTTTTCCGAAAGAGGTTGAAGTATCAAAAGTTTTTGCCGAGTTTGAAAAACCTCTTAACACCGGAAAAAATTATTTGAAAGCAGTAGCTAAGAAAAAAACTGTTGCTGCCGTTCATGAGAAAAAGCTAAAAAACCAGAAAATTAATTTAGGTGGATCGTACAAAAAAAATCCACCGAAGACAAAAACACGTAACCGTGCCGTTGAAAGAAATCGTGCTAAAAAAAGAAAAGGATAAAATAGTTTTACATAAATTAAATGTCGTTTCAAATTCCTACCATCATCAAGCAAATCATTTTTATATTGGCAATCATTTGTTGCTTCACATCCTTTATCGATCCTCCGTTAGCATTGTTAATAGGTTTAATTATTGCACAAACAATTGGTCATCCTTTTGTGCAAATCAATCACAAGGTTACAAGCACATTGCTTAAAATTTCGGTAGTTGGTTTAGGTTTTGGTGTCAATATTTTTCATGCCATCGAAGCTGGGAAAAGCGGATTTGTTTTTACTTTTTTTTCGATAGCTCTTACTTTTTTGTTTGGATGGTTGCTAAGCAAATGGCTTAAGGTAGAAAGCAAAACAGCATTTCTTATTTCGAGCGGAACAGCCATTTGCGGAGGAAGCGCCATAGCTGCTGTATCACCAATTGTAAAAGCCGATGCCAAACAAATGAGTGTTGCCCTGGGAACAGTTTTTATTTTAAACTCGGTAGCATTATTAATTTTTCCTGCTATCGGACATTGGCTAAATTTAACACAACAACAATTTGGATTGTGGTGTGCCATTGCCATTCACGATACCAGTTCGGTTGTTGGCGCATCGGCAAAATACGGACACGAAGCTTTGCAAATTGCTACTACAATAAAATTAGAGCGTGCATTATGGATTATTCCACTTTCGGTTTTAACGGTTTTGTTTTCGAAAAGTGAAACAAAGAAAATTAGCATTCCATACTTTATTGGTTTTTATATTTTGGCTATGTGTGTTGGAACATATTTTCCAGCATTTACAGATCAATATTCGATGATGGTGATGTTGGCTAAAAAGGGGTTAACGGTTACGCTTTTTCTTATTGGTGCCGGACTTTCATTTGACGCCATAAAATCTGTTGGTATTAAACCACTACTTCAGGGAATTATTTTGTGGGCACTAATTAGTGTGGTTTCGGTTGCTGTGATTTTGTTGTATGGTTTTTAATTGATGACACTTAATTGCGCGTTGTCATGTTGAGTTTTATCGAATCATTTGGGCGTCAATGCTTACTTCTCGGTGAACTCGAAGTGACAGCAGTTTCTTTTAACAGAAAAAAATTATCTTTGTTCTCAGATAAACGTTGATTATGGAATACATCGTAATACCAAGCAGTTCGGAGTCAGAGACAGCTTTTTTTAAAGACCTGCTTAAAAAAATGCGCAAAGAAGTTTCAACACTTTCATCAGAAAATATGGAAGACCTTGCTTTTATTTCGGCACTTAAAGAAGCCGAAAAAACAGGCAAAGGAAAATTAGGTAAAGTAAAATCACATCTCTCAAAAGTGATTTCGGGAAAATGAAAGTTGAAGTTCAGAAATCTTTTGAAAAAGATATTTCTAAAATCAAAGACAAAAAATTAGCCGAACAAATTTTTGCAGTAATTGAAACTCTCGAAAAATGTAATTCACTTTCTGAAATAAATCATCTTAAAAGAATGAGTTCTGGAAATAATTATTTCCGAATTCGTAATTATCGGTTGGGTTTTAAAGAAAATAAAGGTTCTCTTGTATTGCTTCGGTTAATGCACCGAAAAGATATTTACGCTTATTTTCCATAAAATTATTTTCTGTTTTGCTCACGTGCCGGTGCCGTGCGTGATTTTGCTATGCTTTTTTTTATTGCACACAGACGACACGTCTGCGTGAACGGTATTGTTTCGGTTGCAGTGATTTTGTTGTAATGTTTTGACTTAGCAACACGTATTTATTTATTGTTTTTTCTAAATCCAATTAACTTTCTTGGTTGCTCTTGTTGTTTGATAAACTGGTTTAGGTAATCAAAAACAAGTTTGATTTTATCATCCTGCTTGCCAATTTTCTTTTCCATTTCTTCCAGCTTTAATAAAATATCTTTATGTGTTAAAAGCATTTCACGAAGTTTGGTGTAGATGCGAACAATTTGAATGCTTACTTGAATTGCTCTTTGGCTGTTCAAAACGTTTGAAAGCATTAACACACCATGTTCGGTAAAAGCTAATGGCAATTTACGTAAACCCATTTTTACTGAATTGGATGTCACAAATTGTGATTTCCAATTTTCAAGTTCCTGCACAGTTAATCGAAACATAAAATCATTCGGGAATCTTTCTATGTTTCTTTTCACAGCTTGATTTCACACCCGTGTTTCAACACCATACAGTTCTGCCAAATCCCTATCGAGCATAACTTTTTGATTTCTGATTAAATATATTTTGTTGATCAATACCTCATCAGGTAGAAGTAGTTTATTTGTTGTTTCTTTAGCCATAGTATTCAAAAATAATATTTCTTGTATAGAATTGGAAGCAGGATGCTTGATGCAAGATTTATTGCCACGAGCTTTAGCTCGTGGAAAAAATGAAAGCTAAAAAAATTGCGGGCTTTAGCCCAGAAATATTTTTTGTTATTGCTCTGATAGTAGACAGGCTTAATGAAACATCGGGTTAGGTTATGAAAAGATCTCGATAAACCTGTCCCACTTCGTCATTCAGTCGGGCCCGTATGCCGACAGGTAGGCTCGAACTGATAAGGAATTATAAATGTAAAATTCTCAATTCTTCAACCACAATTCGGGGTCGATTTTTTGTTCCATCTTCCACACTTCAAAATGCACTTCTGTTACATCTTCTTCGGTGTCGGTCATTACCGTTCCAATGGCATCTTTGATGTTTAGTTGTTTTCCTTTTTCTATTCCAGGGTTTACCGAAGCGAGTTTTGCATAAGCGGTAAAATATTTTCCGTGGCTCACCAATACAATTTCTCCCATACCTGGTACTGTTTTTATAATTGCAACAACAGTACCTTTAAACACACATCGAACAGTTGCTCCAGGTTGTGTGGCAATATCAACTCCGTTATTATTTACCATCACACCTTTTAAGGTTGGGTGTGCATGTTGTCCAAACTCTTCGGTGATGTATCCTTTTTCAACTGGCCAAGGCAAGTTCTTTTTATTGCCCTCAAAGTCGTTCGAAATTTTTAAAGCTTCTGGTGTCAAATACATTTCGGTAGAACTTGTTTTTGGCGTTTCTTTTTTAACTGGAACAGGAGTGCCTTTGGCTTCGGCAGCAGATCTGGCAGCTTCTTCGCGTTTGCGTGCTTCTTCTTCTTTTCTTCGTGCTTCGGCAATTTCGCGAGCAATCAAATCTTCAATGGCTTTGTTTAATTTCTTCGCAGCTTTTTCGTTTTCGGCTAGTTGTTTACGCAATTCTTTTTCGCGTTTCTGTAAAACAGTCAGCACTTCACTTTCTTCTTTTTTATCGCCTTCCAATTCTTTTTTCTCATCTTCTTTCATGTTAATGAGTGCCATTTTTTCTTTCTTGGCAGCAAGCAATTCGTTCATCTGGTTGATGAGTTCGTTTTGTTTTTTCAAAATGAGTTCGGCCTGTTGCCTACGGTAATCGCTGTATTGATTAAGATATTGAATGCGTTTGATTGCCTGATTAAAACTCTTCGAAGAAAAAACAAACATCATTTTATCATACACATTTCGGGCTTTGTATGCACCTAAAATATTTTTTGCATAATCTTCTTTCAGGTCGATTAAATCTTTTTTAAGTTTTGCAATGGTGTCCTGCTCTTGTTGAATAAGACGATTCATTTCGGCAATTTGTTGTTGCACGATGGCAATAATATTTTCGCGGGTTTTTATTTGTCGCGAAATAGCCTTGAGTTGTTTTAGTGAGTTTGTTTTTTTGCTGCGCGTTTCTTCTAAAACCTTTTTGGTGTCTTGTATTTTTGCAACAAGTTCTTTTCGTTTTAGCTCGAGTTCTTTACGCTGGCCTGGTGTTTGCTGGGCGAACGAAAATACGGTCAGTAAAAATATACTAACGGTAAAAACGATTTTATGGTTTAATAATTTCATAACTGCCCGGAATACTGAATGCGGCTTCTTTCTTTTTTTCGAACACAAAATTGCTTAGCTTAAGTTTACATTCAATATTTTTTTCTGCCCTGATGTTGATATTCATTGAAGATGGAAATGCATTCTGTCCAAAAATGTGTGGATTTGAATATTCAACAATCATTTGGCGATTAATATTACGGTCGGATAAAATATTTTTAGTGAGTTTTAAATTGTTGCTATAAAAAGCGGCTTGTCGCTGCGATTCAACCAAAGTGTATACAATTAAGTTATTCAAAACCGTGTCGGCAATACTTTGTTTTTCATTGTTTTTAAAAAACGGATTGCCAATAATTATTTGTTGCAAAGCATGAAGCGATAAATCAATTTTTGCAAATTTTTTGAGAAATGAATAATCGGTAATCATACACTGACGATGAATTCTATCAATCACCATAATTGAATCAGGTGTCATTTTTATTCTGAATGGTTCGAAAATAGAAAGTGTGGTGATGCTGATCCAGATATATTTATCGCGCTCCATGATGATTGATAAATCGAAACTCTGACGTGTTCCGGTATCTTTATAATCGGCCTCACCATTTGCCGAGTAATATTCAAAATGATTTTCGTTGTTGTTAATGTTACGAATAAGAATTTCGGTTGACGATGGTTTTACAACAACCTTTGCAGGTGTTGGAACAACAACAGCTTTTTTGCTTTTACAACCTAAAATGGAAACAGCAAAAAGGGTAAAAAGAAAAATGGATAATCGACTACTCATACAATTTTTCGTCAGCAATTTTTTTGTCAAGAAACTCACCACTGCTGCCAAGTTCTTTAGCACGCTTCCAGTTTTTTATGGCTTCATCTTTATGGTCGAGTTTGTAATTAATGTCCCCAAGATGCTCGTGTACTTCGGCACTGTTGGGAGTTAATTTCAATGATTTTTCGATGTAATCTTTTGCATTGATGTAATCTTTTTTCTGATATAAAATCCATCCGTATGTGTCCATGTAAGATGAGTTTGCCGGCTCAATATCGAGTGAGTGTTTCGACATTTCATCAGCTTTATCAAGATTTACTTTTCGTAAACTTAAGAAGTATGCGTAGTTATTTAATGCGTAAGCATTGTTCGCATCTATTTTCAAAACTGCTTCAAATGCCGAATCGCAGGCATCGTATCTTTTTAAATAATGAGCAGCATCGCCCAATGTTGAGTATAGTTGTTCGAGTAATTCTTTTGGTTCGGTAACAATTTCAATTCCTTTTTTTGCACTGTTGTAAGCCGAGTCATATTGTTTTAATTGTATGCAAGCAATCGAATGATACACATAAAATGCAGCTTCGTTAGGGAAGAATGAAAGTGCAGTTTCGCAATCTTTTTTCAGGTAATTATTGTTGCGCAATTCCGAACTGCAAAAAACTATTTGTTGCCAAACCATAAAACTTGCAGGCTCAATGGCAATTGATTTTAAGTATTCATTTCGTGCCGATTCAAAATCGCGGTCCTGATTATATAAATCGCCAAGAACCATATATGCTGTTGGTTCTCCGGCATTAGCTCCGATAAAAATATTGGCAAGCTCGAACGAACGATCGTGATGGTTTTCAAAATCTTTTGCCGACATAAAAGAAACAATTGCCGAGAGCTTTGATTTTACATCAACGTTTTTACTTCTGATACCTTCTTTTACACTGCTGTAATATTTTTCGCTGTTGTTTGTTGAGCGATAATAATCGGCAAGTGCAAAATGTGCAAGTCCATTTGTCGAGTCCATTTTTAAAACTTTGCCATATAGCTCCAATGCTTTTTCAACTTTGTTGTTTGCCATATAAACATCAGCAAGTTTTCCAACAAATTTTGGGTCGTTTGGAAATGCGTTAATCAGCTTCTCAATTTCTTTGATGGCTTTTTTTAGTTTGTTCTGCGAAAGATAAATTTGCTCTTTTTGGTTAATGATTTCTTCGTTGATGCCAATATGTTTCTCAAGATTATCAAGCGTTTTCACGGCTTTTTTTAAATCTTGTGCGAGCACAAACATATACGCAGCTTCAATTTCAAGTGATGGATCTTTATCGGCTTCAGCAATTTTTAAATATACAGGAGCAGCTTCTTTATATTTTTTTCGTAAGCGATAAACATCGGCCAATTGCTTTTTATACCAGGTGTTGTTATCATCAAAACTAACAGCACGTTTTGCATAGAGTTCAGCATCTTCATACAATTGTTTATCGGTATAAAGCTGGCTCAACATAAAGTTTACGGCAGCATTATCAGGTTGAAGCGTTAAGCAGGTTTTAAAAAGTTTAACGGCTTCGTCACCATTATTAATCAGCTTTTCTTTGTTGGCATTGATAAATGATTTGTCGAATTCGATTTGTTGTTGCTCGCTCAATGGTTTCGATTTTTGAGCAAAACCATTTTGACAAATCACTAAACATGAGATGAAAAAAATAAATATACGGGTAGATAAAAAGGCTTTCAACAAAATATTTTCTTAAACAAATGTAGAATAATCGCCCACACTTAGGTCTTTTGCTTCTCCAGTAAATTCAACATAACTGCCAATCATTGCATTTTCAATAACAGCATTTTTAATTTTGGTGTTATTTTGAATGATACAATTTCCGACAACCGAATTTTCGATGATTGTGCCTTCGCCTATTGATGCATATGGACCAACAATCGAACGAATTATTTTTACATTTTTACCGATAAACGAGGGCTGAATAATTGTTGAGTTTTCGTTTACTAAATCAGCTTCAACCATTTTTTCTTTCGCATCGAGCATAAAACTCAATATGCGCGAATTGGTGTAAACTGTTGAGTTTTTATTTCCACAATCGAGCCACTCGGTAACTTTTCCGGGTTCAAATTTGTACCCTTTTTGTTTCATGTTTTCGAGTGCATTGGTTAATTGGTATTCACCTTTTTCACGAATATTATTGTCGAGTAGGTATTGCAATTCGCTGCGCAAATATGCACCATCTTTAAAATAATAAATTCCGATGATGGCCAAATCAGAAACAAACTCTTGTGGCTTCTCAACAAAATCTGTTATCACATTATTGGCATCAACTTTCACCACACCAAATGGTTTTGGGTCTTCTACTTTTTGTACCCAAATAATTCCATCTTTATTTCTGTCGAGTTTAAAACCGGCTTTAAATAAAGTATCAGCAAAAACCACCAACGTATTTCCTTCAAGCGATTCTTTGGCACACATAATAGCGTGTGCAGTTCCCAAGGCTTCATCTTGATAATATATGGTTCCTTTTGCACCAAGTTTTGCGGCAACATCTTTTAGTTTTTGCTCAACAGCAGCACCAAAGCTTCGGTGAATGATGTAAGCAACTTCGGTAATTCCTTCGCCACAAACTTCTTCAAGGTCTTCAATAATTTTTTGCACGATAGGTTTTCCTCCAACCGGAATTAATGGTTTCGGAATTGTTAATGTATGCGGCCTCATGCGCTTGCCCATACCTGCCATTGGAACGATTATTTTCATATAAAGCTTTTAGCCGTTAGCTTTTAGCTATTGGCAGTTTTTAAATGTTTTTTATTTTTACTTCTTAAATCGGACATCTTAAATCAAAAATCATTTCCCTGTACTTCCGTATCCACCTTCACCACGGTTTGTTTCACTGAGTTCGCTCACTTGTTTCCACGCGGCTTTTTCGTGTAATGAAATAATCATTTGTGCGATACGGTCGCCATTTTTTATTTCAAAATTTTCTTCACCAAAATTAATCAACAGCACTTTTATTTCTCCTCGGTAATCGGCATCAACAGTTCCTGGTGTGTTTAACACAGTAACGCCATGTTTCAGTGCCAATCCGCTTCTCGGACGAATTTGTGCTTCATAACCTTCGGGTAATTCAATATGCAATCCCGTTGGAATTAAAGCTCTTTTCATAGGCTCAATAATTACTGGCGATGATAAAAAAGCCTTTAAATCCATTCCTGCTGCATGAATGGTTTCATATGCAGGGAGTGTATTGTCAGACTTATTTATGATTTTTATTTCCATCAGATTATCAACAAAATCAAGCGGGCGAATTTAACAATTTATCTTTTTTAACAAACATATAAACTGCAGCTATAAATATCAGAAACAGAACACTGTTTAATATGAATGTTAAAGAATTGTTATTGGCGTAAAAATAATTTCTACCAAACCATCCTACAAAAAAGAGCAAAAGCGTAAGTGCCGAGAAACTTAAAATACGTTTGATGTTGTATGCAATGGGATAATATTTTATTCCTGCAAAATAGCAAATAAGCATCATACTGAAATAACAAATAAAGGTTGCCCATGCCGAGCCAACATATCCAAATGCAGGTATCCATAAAATATTTAAAACGATGGTAATGCCTGCACCTGTAAGCGATATAACAGCACCTTTGCCTGTTTGGTCGGATAGTTTATACCAAATAGAAAGATTGTAATACACTCCCAAACATAAGTTGGCTAGTAGTAAGATGGGAACAACCTTAAGACCTTCATAAAATTGTTCGCCAATAAAATATTTAAATATATCGATGTATAATGTAACGAGTAAAAATATACCCAAACAAATAATTACAAAGTAATCCATTACCTGAGCGTAAATGTTTTTTTTATCGGTGGTTTTTGCATGTGAAAAAAAGAAGGGCTCGGCAGCAAATCGAAATGCCTGAATAAATAAACTCATCAAAATGGAAAGCTTGTAATTTGCCGAGTAAATACCAAGTTGACTCATACCAATATCACCCGCAGGAAGCAAATATTTCATTATTGCACGGTCGAGTGTTTCGTTTACCATTCCTCCTAAACCCACAACCAGCAAAGGCAAACCATACATCATCATTTTCTTCCAAAGTATTGGATCGAAACCTTTTTGTATGTGTTTAATTTCAGTTAATAATAATGGAAGCGTGATGATGCTCGACACTAAATTGGAAATAAAAACATAACCAACGCCAATTGCAGGATTATAAAAGGGAAGTGAAATATTGGATGTTTTTAAAAGATAAGGACACAGCAACAAGAAATATAAATTGAGCAAAATGTTTGAAAAAATATTGATGTTTTTAACGATAGCAAATTTGATTGGACGATTTTGCTGACGAAGCAATGCAAACGGAATACTTGCTATGGCATCTAAACCCAGAATAAGTGAAAAGTAAACAATATACTCGGGGTGATTTGGATAGCGAATAAGATTTGCAACAGGTTGTGCAAAGCTTGTCATGCCAATCATAAAAATAATTGACGACACACAAATAGAAATAAATGCTGTGGGAAAAACTTTTTCTTTTAGGGTTTCGTCTTGCGAAAAACGGAAGAATCCGGTTTCCATTCCATAAGTGAGCACAACAATAAAAAATGAAACATAGGCATACAATTCTCCAACAACACCATAATCGGCAGTGCCAAAAACACGTGTATGCAAAGGTACAAGCAGGTAATTGAGCAATCGCCCAAGGATAGTGCTTAAACCGTAAATGGCAGTTTGTGTTGCAAGATTTTTTAGCTTACTCAAATCGTGTGATTTACTCTTTTCAAAATAGAAGATTATTTCTTGTATAACCGAAAACGATTATACACACAAACTATTGCAGTGTATAGTTATCCGTAAAAAACGGTATTTGGTCATTCAAGGCAAACTAATTTTTTAAAACGCAATATTTTTGGTTTACCTATTAATAACCCATGAAGAAAATTTTAAAAATCGCAGGAATCATCCTAGGGGTGGTTGTGCTTATCATTTTATGTTTTGTTTCGTACGTCCAGATTGATGGAATACCAAAATACGAAACAAAAAAAATCGATTTAAAAGTTGAAGTCACCCCCGAACGTGTTGCGCAAGGTTTTAAAATTGCAACGATGGAATGCATTGCTTGTCATGCCGGGTCCGATGGAAAACTTTCAGGAAGAGAGCTCACTGAACTTCCAAAAGAATTTGGAAAAGTGTTTTCTCGTAACCTTACCTCAGATCCCGAAAAAGGAATTGCCAATTGGACTGATGGAGAGCTTTATTATTTATTACGAACCGGTGTTAAACGCGATGGACAATATTTACCGGTTTACATGGCTAAATTTCCGAATGCTGCCGATGAAGATTTGTACAGTGTGATTGCATGGCTGCGCTCAGATAAAATAGAAAAGACAAATGAAGAACCACCTGAATCGGAGCCTTCATTTCTGACAAAATTTTTAAGTCATGTTGCGTGGAAACCTTTGCCGTATACAGAAAAACCAATTCAGTTACCCGATACCAATAATGCTGTTGAACACGGAAAATATTTAGCAAACACAATCATACATTGCTTCCCTTGTCACTCTGGCGATTTTAAAACTTTGAACATGCTTGAGCCTGAAAAATCGGGAGGATTTTACGGAGGAGGAAATAAAATGCCGGGATTAAATGGCGATTTGGTTACAACAAGAAATTTAACTTTTGACGAAACAGGAATTGCAAATTTTACGGAAGAAGAATTTATTCAATCGGTGCGTTATGGAAAGAAAAAGGGCGGAGGACAATTACGTATGCCCATGTTTCCACATACATTGTTAACCGATACCGAATGCAAACATATTTATGCTTACTTAAAAACAGTTCCAAAAATTCAGCATAAAATTGAGTATTAAATTTTGAGTTTTTTAAAATGAAAAATGTGCAGCTATGTGTTGCACATTTTTTTTGAAACACTATTTATTAATTACATAAACTTTAAGTATGCTGTCGTATTTTGGTACTTGGCTGTTGTATAAGAAAGCCCTCAATGGATACACGCAATTACAATTATTATTCATCGATTGGTCGTATACATAATTGATGTATAAAGTATCAGTATCACCGTTTCTAAATCGTAAATAATAAACTTTCATATTTGAATCTATACTAGGACCATTAGCCCAAGACAGGTCTAATTTATTTAAATATTTTGTAGGTTCAATTTTTTGATGTACCCAAACAGTTCTTTCAATCGAATCACATTTATAAAAAAATGAAATTGAACTATCGGGGCAAACAGTTAAATATTGTCGGTTATTTACAGCATCCCAAAAAGTGACATATAATGGAAGTGGTCCGTTTGGCGGTGGAACGCAACACATCCAATGTTCCTTTTCTTTTAAGGCTTCATCTCTTTTGCATCCGGATAAAAAAATAAATGCAAAACAGAAAACTAAAATAAGTTTTCGGGTTATGTAATTTGAAGCATTGAGTAAATGTTTCATGATGAAATGATTTGTGAAGTAATTTTTTTATCAATTAAAACCACTTCGTTTTAGTAGGCTTTATTTTTTTATTTCATGAATTGCAGTTGCAATTTTTTTAATCAGCGAATTGTCTTTTTCAAAAGCATTACCAACTACAACTACATCAGCTCCTGCTTTGCAGGCAGCAATTGCAGCCTCGGGTGTACGTATACCACCGCCAACAAAAATAGGTGCACTTACCGTTTTTCGCACGGCTTTAATCATGGCAACTGGTGCAGGATTTTTTGCACCACTTCCTGCGTCCATATAAATAACTTTTAGTCCAAGCATTTCGCCAGCAAGTGCAGTTGTTGCAGCTATTCCCGATTTATCTGCTGGAATTGGAATCGTGTTGCTGATGTATGAAACAGAAGTAATGTTTCCTCCATCAATAAGCATATATCCTGTAGGAATAATTTCGAGTTTACTTTGTTGTAGCATCGGTGCAGCAATCACATGTTTACCAATTAGCAGTTCGGCATTTCTTCCAGAAATCAATGAAAGAAATAAAATGGCATCAGCATCTTTGCTTACTTGCATCACACTTCCAGGGAAAAGCATTACCGGAATTTTTGTGTGAGCCTTGATGGTGCTGATGCATTGCTCGAAAAAACCATTCGTAATGAGGCTGCCGCCAACTAAAATCAAATCAGCTTTTGCTGCGGTGCATAGTTTACAAGTGTCGGCAAGTTGTTTAACACTGCCAACGCTATCAGGGTCTATTAAAACGGCAAGCATCTTTTTGCCGATGCCTTTGTTTTCAAGTAACGAGTTTAATATTGTTTTTTTCAAAGTATAAAATGTATTCAAAAAAGGACAAGCAGTTGATTTTTACACGCTTTATGTTCTGTGCAAATCCTAGGCAAATAAACAACTTTTTACACAAATATTTTCTTATTCACACGTAAAGCATCAGCAGTACCTAAGAGAAAATTTTTTTAAGAACTAACATGTGGAAAATGTGATTTGATTAAAATTATTAATGAGACCACTTTTGGATAAAAACCCCTAAGAATTTTTTTAGGATTCATTAACAATTTTATAACACAAAAAATTAACGGATAACATGAGCGCCAAAGCAAGCAAAAAGAGTGAACAGAAAGGACTTCGTATTGATCGTTTTTTTACGAAAGAAGGATTAAGTCCGTTCGACATGTTTGATTATGATTACAGAACATCTGTGATTAAGAATCCGAACGGAACGAAAGTTTTCGAAATGACGAACGTTGAAGTTCCAAGTAGTTGGAGTCAGGTGGCAACTGATGTGTTGGCTCAAAAATATTTCCGTAAAGCGAGTGTCCCGCAACCTGATGGAACAAAAGGTAGCGAGTCGTCTGTTAAGCAGGTTGCACATCGTATGGCTGATTGCTGGATGCAATGGGGTGAAAAATATAATTATTTTGATTCGAGAGATGATGCACAAGTTTTTTACGAAGAGCTTGTATATATGATTATCGGGCAATATGCTGCACCAAATTCTCCGCAATGGTTTAATACAGGCTTGCATAGTTCTTATGGAATCACTGGTGGTCCACAAGGGCATTATTTTGTTAATCCTACATCAGGAAAATTAGAACGTTCAACATCAGCTTACGAACGTCCACAACCTCACGCATGTTTTATCTTATCTGTTGATGACGATTTGGTAAACGAAGGTGGTATTATGGATTTGTGGGTTCGCGAAGCACGTATATTTAAATATGGTTCGGGTGTTGGTACAAACTTTTCTCGCATTCGCGGAGCTAACGAAAAACTTTCGGGTGGTGGAACATCATCAGGATTGATGAGCTTCCTTAAAATTGGTGATCGGGCAGCTGGTGCAATTAAATCGGGTGGAACTACAAGAAGAGCCGCTAAAATGGTTTGCTTGGATTTAGATCATCCCGAAATTGTAGAATTTATTAATTGGAAAAAGAACGAAGAGAAAAAAGTTGCAGCATTAATTGCAGCAGGATACCCGAGTGATTACGAAGGAGAAGCATACGCAACTGTTTCTGGTCAAAACTCAAACAACTCAGTTCGTATTCCGAATGCTTTTTTCAATGCATTAGAAGAAGGAAAAGATTGGGATTTAGTTGGCAGAAGCAATGGAAAAGTGATGAAGTCAATTCCTGCAAAAGAAATGTGGGATATGATAGCAGATGCTGCTTGGGCTTGTGCTGATCCAGGTGTTCAATACGACTCTACCATTAACGAATGGCATACTTGTCCTGAAGGTGGACGCATCAACGCATCAAACCCTTGCAGCGAATACATGTTTTTGGATAATACAGCATGTAATCTTGCATCGTTAAACTTGATGAAATTCTTTAACACCGAAACGCTCGAGTTTGATATTAAAGCATATGAAAACGCTTCACGTTTGTGGACGATGGTTCTTGAGATTTCAGTATTGATGGCTCAATTCCCTTCAAAAGAAGTTGCACAACTTTCATACGAATACCGCACACTTGGTTTGGGTTATGCAAACCTCGGAACAGTATTAATGGTTGCAGGTATTCCTTACGACTCACCAAAAGCATTTGCATTATGCGGTGCATTAACAGCAGTGTTAAATGGTGTTGCATATCAAACATCTGCAGAGATGGCAAAATATCTTGGTCCGTTTGCAAAATACAACGACAACAAAGAACATATGCTTCGTGTAATGCATAACCATCGTTTTGCAGCATACAACGCAACACCCGAAACATACGAAGGCTTAACAGTAAAACCTGTTGGTATCGACCCTAAATTCTGCCCTGAATATTTATTGAAAGCTGCTTGCGACTCGTGGGATAAAGCTGTACAAATGGGAGAGAAATATGGTTACCGTAATGCACAAGCAACAGTGATTGCTCCTACAGGAACAATAGGTTTGGTAATGGATTGTGATACCACCGGAATTGAACCAGATTTTGCATTGGTGAAATTTAAAAAACTTTCGGGCGGAGGATATTTTAAAATCATCAACCAATCAGTTCCTCTTGCATTAAGAAATCTTGGTTATAGTGTAGAAGAAGTAAAAGATATTATACAGCATGCAACAGGTTCGGCATCGTTAAAAGGTGCTCCACACATTAATCCAGAGTCGCTTGCGTTTCGCGGATTTACTGCTGATGAAATTGAGAAATTGGATAAAGCTGTTGCAGGTGCATTCGAAATTGGATTTGCATTTAACCAATGGACCGTTGGTGAAGATTGTTTGCAACGCTTAGGTTTTAAATCCGAAGATTATAACAGTGCTAATTTTAATTTGTTGCGTAAACTAGGTTTCACAAAAAATGAAATTGAAGAAGCCAACGATTACATATGCGGAACAATGTCGCTTGAAGGTTCACCAAAACTGAAAGACGAACATCTTGCAGTGTTTGATTGTGCTAATCGTTGCGGAACAAAAGGAGAGCGTTACATCGCTGCACAAGGTCATATTCGTATGATGGCAGCAGCACAACCTTTCTTGTCGGGAGCTATTTCAAAAACAATTAATTTACCAAACGAAGCAAACATTGACGAGATAAAAGATTGCTATTACTTAAGCTGGAGTTTAGGGTTAAAAGCAAATGCATTGTATCGTGATGGTTGTAAATTATCGCAACCGTTAAGTAACAAATCGGATGTGAAAGATGAAGAAGAAGAATTACAAGAAGCAGTTGAACAAGTGCTTGGAGAAGATGCTCACAAACCGGTTAGTGAATTAACTCCTGAGCAAGTTATTGAAGCTGCACAAGCAATACTTCATCGCAGTTTAGATACAACATTTAAACACAAGCTTGCAGGTGTTGTAGCCCGCAAATCATTGCCAGGAAAACGTAGCGGCTTTACACAAAAAGCTGTAATTGGCGGACAAACAATTTTTGTTCGTACAGGCGAATATGAAGATGGAACATTGGGTGAAATATTTGTTGATTTACATAAAGAAGGAGCAACACTTCGTTCGTTAATGAATTGTTTCTCGATAGCTGTTTCGCTTGGCTTGCAATATGGTGTGCCGCTCGAAGAGTTTGTTGAGAAATTCACATTCACTCGATTCGAACCAGCAGGTATGGTTGTTGGTCACGATAACATCAAAAACTCAACATCAATCATCGATTATATTTTCCGCATGTTAGGTTTTGAATATATGGGCCGCGAAGATTTGGTTCATGTTCCTCCAACCGAAACACAGCGCAAAAATCTTGCAGCCAATCAACAAAAAAGTGCTCAGGCAGCAGCAGCTCCTGTTAATGCACCTATGCCAATGGCAGTAAAACCATCATATGTACAAGTTGAAAAAACAGCATCAGCTTCCGAATCATTCACACCAACAATGGATCAGGTGAATGAGATGAACAAGCGCATGGGTGATTCACCTGCTTGTCCAACTTGCGGACACATTACCATTCGCAGCGGAGCATGTTACAAGTGCTTGAACTGTGGAACGCAAACTGGTTGTAGTTAAAATTTAAAAGTAAGATAAACCCTGCTTCTTATTGAAGTGGGGTTTTTAGTAATAAATAAATGCTGTAAAAGAGAAACGCCTCAATTACTTGAGGCGTCAGACCGCGGATACTATCCGTGGTGTTGTTCTTGAAAAGCAAATATATAAAGTTTTAGCCTATTAATGCAAGAACAAGAAAAAAATAAAGAGCGTGTAGTTGTTTACATTGATGGATTTAACCTCTATTTTGGTATGAGAGAAGCTGGATTTGATAACTGCAGATGGCTCAATTTAAAAGCACTTGTCCAAAATTTACTTCATACAAATCAAACTCTTGTTGATATATATTATTTCACAAGTAGAGTGAGCAATAATCCCGATAAGCAAAAAAGACAATCTACCTATATAGATGCATTAGAGTCAGAGGGAATAATAGTTGTATATGGCAATTATCAAGATGGGACAGAGGAATGTAAAAGGTGTGGTAATATATGGAGAATAGCCAAGGAAAAAATGACAGACGTAAACATTGCTACCTCAATAATTATACATGCGTTTCAAAATAAATATGATGCAGCAATGCTTATTTCAGGAGATAGTGATTTAGTTCCTCCAATTAAATCCGTTCATGAGAACTTTAATAATAAGCGAGTCTTTGTTGTTTTTCCTCCCAAAAGACATAACTCATCTATGTCATATGTAGCAAAAGGGTCGTTCATTATTGGAAGACGAAAATTAGTTGAGAGTCAATTCGGAGATGAGGTAATTAGTTTGTCCGGTTATAAGTTAAGACGACCGAAATCTTGGGAATAATTTTGTTAAGCCACACTAATTCCCTCCACGTGTGGGGAGGAAAAATAATTATATATAGAAAATCCCTTACAAGAAATTGTGAGGGATTTTTATTTTAAAAAGAAAAAATAACTTTGAGTTGGTTTTTGCAATGTAGCAAAAACTTTAAACTAAAAAATACTATGAAAAGATTTTCTCTAATTATTTTCCTTGCAGCAATTATTTCTTGCAACAGCGGAAGCGACAAAAACATGAAAGCATCAAACGATCTCATCTCTTATGTTGATTCGTTTAAAAAAGTGATAGATGATTTTCACAATTCTGGTGATACGAGTTATGTCAGAAATATCATTGACCCTAAAGGAGACCCCGAAGATTTTATGAACCAAAGGCTTGACACGTTGGTTGACATGAACACAAAAAGAAATTATTTTACAGGTAGAAAATTTGGCGGCATTGATATAAAAGACGATTTATTGGAAAACACGAAGATAGAATACGGTCAAAAACTGAAAGCGGTTGATAGAACAAAACTGTCGGGCGATCAAGTTAAAAAAGTAGAAGAAGCAGAGAAGGTTTTCGAACAAATAACAACAGAATATTTAGCTAAATAAAAAACATAAGAACAAAAAAAATCCCTGCTGATTTATTTCGGCAGGGATTTTTTAGCTTTAATTAAGTTAATTATTGCTCACATAAAATAATAGAACTTCTAATTGCATCAGCAAGATTTTTTGCAGCTTCAACATCATCTTCCGAAAATGAAATATCAGAACGATAAGCCTGTTGCTGTCCGTTTTTATAAACTTTAATAAACTTTTCTCTGTTTTTTCAAACCAAATTTACGTTAACACTCTTACCATTAATTTTATAATCAACCATCATTTTATTCATATCC
>CANKGI010000033.1 GCA_947481365.1 Bacteroidota bacterium
AACACATTGTTCCAAATTTCAATCACCTGCGGATGGTCGTTGTTTACCAATGTTGCACCGGCAACTTTCTTTCGTTCATCATCACTTCTCAAATCAATATGAATTTCCGAACACGGTCCGCACGGACCGGTATCACCCATTTCCCAGAAGTTATCTTTTTTATTTCCGCGTAAAATACGGTCTTCGGCAACATATTTTTTCCATTCGTTAAAGGCATCGGTATCAAATGCCAATCCTTCTTTTTCGTCACCTTCAAATACCGTAACATACAAACGGTCTTTTTCCAATTTGTAAACTTCTGTCAATAATTCCCAAGCCCACTCAATCGCTTCTTTCTTAAAGTAATCGCCAAAGCTCCAGTTGCCAAGCATCTCAAACATCGTGTGATGATAGGTATCAACACCTACTTCTTCAAGGTCGTTATGCTTTCCGCTTACGCGCAAACATTTTTGTGTATCGGCAACACGTTTGTATTTGGCAGGTTCGTTTCCCAAAAAAATATCTTTGAACTGATTCATTCCAGCGTTGGTAAACATCAACGTGGGATCGTTTTTTACAACAATGGGTGCCGATGGAACAATGGTGTGTCCCTTGCTTTTAAAAAAATCTAAAAATGTTTGTCTTACTTCTGCTGCTGTCATCTTATCTATTGAATTTCAACGAATTCGTCAATTAAAAAAAATAGGTTATTTTCGCGTTACAAAACGCAATTACGTATTTTTATCCCGATTGCAATCGGAACGCATTTACGTTTACGAATAACCATGGCAAAAATAAAATACTTTTACAATCCTCATAGCTTAGATTTTGAGAAAGTAACCACAAGTGTGCGAACATTGGTTTTTCGTGTATTTGGATTTCTTTCAGCTTCTATCGTTGCGGGTGCCATATTCCTTATCGGAGCTTATAATTTTATCGATTCGCCTAAAGAGAAAATTCTGAAACGGGAAATCGAAAATTATAAAATGCAAACCGCCATGCTCAATCAGAAAACGGATATCATTGTAGGCGTGCTGCGCGAATTGCAAGACCGTGATGCTTCTATTTACCGTTCGGTTTTTGAAGCCGATCCGATTTCTGCAAATGTTCGTCAGGGTGGTTTTGGAGGCGTTGAAAAATACCGTGAGCTCGAAGGTTATGATAATTCTGAGATGATTATTTCGCTCAATAAAAAAGTTGATCAGTTGAACAAACAACTTTATGTTCAATCAAAATCATACGATGAGTTGAGTAAGCTGGCTTCACGTAAAACCGATTTTCTTGCAGCCATTCCGGCAATTCAGCCGATTTCAAATAAAGATTTGCGCCACATGGCTTCGGGTTTCGGATACCGAATTCATCCGATTTATAAAACCCACAAAATGCACGAAGGAATTGATTTTACTGCTCCTACAGGTACTCCAATATACGCTACAGGTAACGGAAAAGTAATTGACCCAGATAAGGGAATGAGTGGTTACGGAAATTTTGTGGTGATTGATCATGGGTTTGGATATCGAACATTGTATGGCCATATGTCGAGAGTAAAAGTTCGTGCAGGACAAAAAATTAAACGAGGCGAATTAATTGGTTATGTAGGCAACACCGGACTTTCATCTGGTCCACATTTGCATTATGAAGTAATAAAAGGCGAGCGAAAAATAAATCCGATCAATTACTTCTTTAACGATCTCACCGAACAAGAATACTCTGCTATGCGCGAATTGGCCGAACGTCCGGCACAGTCGTTTGACTAGTTTTTTGTCAACAGACCACAGACAACAGTCGACTGTATCTAATAAAATTTAAACCTAAAAATAAATGGCATTCAAATTTGAGAATTTAAGAGTATGGCAAGATGCAGTTCAACTTTCTGCAGATGTTAACATATTAATTAAAAAATTCCCAAAAGAAGAAATGTATATATTAAGCTCGCAATTAATGCGTGCCTGCGATTCAATTTCTCTGAATATAGCTGAAGGTTCTACCGGACAAACAAATCCAGAGTTTAAAAAATTTCTTGGATATTCAATTCGTTCGGGTGTAGAAGTTGTAGGTTGTTTATATCTTGCTAGAAAAAGAGAATTAATTGATGAAATAACTTTTAAAATATTTTATGCTCAAACCGAATTATTAGTCATATCAATTCAATCATTAAGGAATTCTATAAATTAACGCAAACATCTGTCGACCCTGGACTGTCGACCGTGGACTAAGAAAATGACCGAACAAATAACCAAAACCTACCACACCATTGGAGAAGTTTCAAAAATGATTGAAATTCCTATTTCGGTTATCCGTTATTGGGAAAAGGAATTTGACATTTTAAAACCTGAGAAGACAGAAAAAGGTACACGAAAATTTTCTCAAAAAGATATTCAAAATCTCCAACTCATTCATCATCTTTTAAAAGAAAAAGGATTTACCATTCAAGGTGCCAATGATAAAATAAACAACGATTCGGATACTGATAAACATGCCGAAATACTTGATTCGTTGAAACGTGTTCGTGATTTTTTGGCCGAGTTGTCAAAAAATTTATAAACACAAACTTATATTGCGCCTTCAAATTTTTAAAAATCATAATATCATTTTCACATGACTGAAATAACAAAAAAATCGCAAATAAGAATTGATGTTCATTTAGACAAAGACAACATGCCCGAGCGCATACAATGGGATGCCGATGATTCGGATACAGAAGGTATGCAGGAAGCAAAAAGTATTATGCTTGCCATGTGGGACGGTCTACAACAAAATGCCATGCGCATTGATTTGTGGACCAAAGAAATGAATGTTGAAGAGATGAATGTTTTTATTTTTCAAACATTTGCAACACTTGCCGACACATACGAACGTGCAACAAACAATAAAGAAGTGGCAGATGATATGAGAGGATTTGCGCACCAATTAGGGCATAAGCTCAATATTTTTGGTGACGACCACAAACATTAATTTGAATTCAGTTTAAGTAACTGAATTCAAATTATATTTTCTTAATCTAATCTACTTCACTTCCGATTGTCCAGGAATCTCCTTCACAAGCGAACCACGACCTGTTAACGACTTTGGAATTCTTCCGGTTTTAATTGATTCAGAGCGCAATCTTCTGCCAACAATTCTCTCGGTCATTTTTCCGATTTCTAAAACTTTATCAATATCTAAATTGGTTTCAATTCCCATTTCATCCATCATCACCACCAAATCTTCTGTAGAAACCAAACCCACCAAACTTGAATCAGCATAATAATAATCGCCTGTTCCACTTACAGGAACACCGCTAACAAAATTTGCAGGCTGTCCACCAATTCCTCCCATTGTCGATTCGTAATTGGTCATACCTGCCTGCAATGCAGCGAGCACATTTGCTAGTCCCCAGCCGCGTGTGGTGTGCAAATGCACAATATGTTTATGAGGATTTTGAAACTCATCCATCAACATCGAGAAATATTTATAAATTCTGTCAGGCGAAGCCGAACCATCGTGATCGGCATGCTCCACATCATTCGCACCAATATCAAACCAGCGTTTGGTAAACTCAACAGCTTTTTTCAAATCAGTTGGTCCTTCAATTGGACAACCCCAAATGGTACTCACCGTTCCATTCACTTTTATTCCTGCATCGTGTGCCAGCTTGATGTATTTTTCACACATCGCCCAATATTCTTTAAGCGTTAATCCCGAGTTTTTGATGTGATGCGATTCGCTGGTCGAAACCATGAACAATATTCTGTCGGGGCCAAAACCATTTTTCTTGTTTTCGATAGCACGCTCAACAGCTTTTTCTCTAATGGTAACATTGGTTAATGAAACATCTTTTAACAAATGCGCAATTTTTTTACTCTGACGAATTCCCTTCATCAATGCATCAGCATCTTTGAACTGTGGCATTCCCACAGGATTTCCGAGGTTTGTAATTTCTAAATGTTTGAATCCAGCAAGTGTAAGTTGTTCGGCCATCCAAAGTTTTGCTTCGAGTGGAATATATTTTTCTTCATGCTGAAAACCATCACGAACAGTGATATCGCCAATGGTTACTTTTTTAGGATACTGCATTTCTATTTCAGATTTTTGATTTAATATTTAATGATTTTGTATTCAATTTCAAGAATATATAAATTTAATTAATTGGAAAAATTTGACGTGCTTTTATTACAGCTTCCTGATAAAACTCATCGTTTATACTCAACTCAATTCCTTTTGTTCGACAAAAATGAAGTAAATTTTCTGTACTCAAATTTCCAACCAGTTCTTGTGCCGACATGGGGCAGCCACCTAAACCTAAAATAACCGAATCAAAATGAGAGCAACCTGCAGTATAAGCTGCATTTAATTTCTCGTAATAAGTGCTAGAGGTTGTATGCAAATGAAATCCAAAATTTAGATCGGGGAACTGTGGCAATACTGCCGAAAAAACATCATGAATAATTTCGGGAGTTCCAACACCAACGGTATCGGCAAGACTAACAATGGTAATTCCTGCTTCTTTCAGTTCGTTTACAGCTTTTAACACTTGTTCGGTTGAACTCTTGTCTCCATAAGGATTTCCGAAGGCCATAGTTAAATACACGACCAGTTTTTTATTCGTTTTTCCGCACAAATTATTTACATATTCAATTGTCCGAAAAGCTTCTTCGTGTGTTGAACTGATATTTAATTTTAAGAAAGTAGGCGAAACGGAATATGGAAATCCGAGATAAGAAATTTCGTTGTGTTTACAAGCTTCTTCAGCTCCTCGTTTGTTACCGATTATTGCCAAAAGCTTGCTTTTTGTGGTAGATAAATCTAACCCTGCCAACACTTCGGCAGTATCTCGCAATTGAGGAATGGCTTTGGGCGAAACAAAGCTTCCAAAATCAATATAATCAAAGCCCACTTTTAACAATGAGTTTATATAACTGGTCTTTTTATCAGTAGGAATAAACTCATGCAGACCTTGCATAGCATCTCTGGGACATTCAATGATTTTAAAACTCATAACGTAAGCACTAAAATTCCTATAAAACAGAGCAAATTTACTTTTTTTATTCTTACCTTTGGCTCCCTTTGCAAAAATTAAACATGAGCGAAAATATGAATCCTACCAATCTCAGCCATACTGAAAACAGTGATGAGTTGAATGCTGCGGCAACAGAAAGTGTTGCAGAAAAAACGAATGAATCTGAAAATCCGATTATGGAAAACGAATCCGTAATTGAAGAACCATCGGTTATTACTGAAACAGAAATGATTTCAGAAGTTATTGCAGAAAATGTAACGACAGAAAATTTTATTAACGAAGAGCCTGTAAAAAGCGAACTTTCTAATCCAATTATTGAAAATGAAGTTGCTTTGGAAGCCGTTGTTGAGAGCATCGAATTAACTGAAGAAGAAAAAGAATTAGAAGAAGTTTCTGATGATTTTCCTGACTTTTCGAACTTCTCAAAACAACAACTCGTTGATGCTGCAGTTGCAGCCGTTAGAGAAAAAGATGCAGCTGATGCCACACGCATTATTAAAGCTGTAAAACCTCTGCTCGACCATATACTTGATGAAGAATATAATACCGCCCTTAATAAATTTATTGAAGACGGTGGTGTGAAAGATGATTTTGAATACAAAACCGATAATGCTCGCGAGTTATTTAACAATGCCGCAAAAGAGCTGAAGCAAAAAAAATCGGACGAAAAAGCAAGACAAGATTCGGAGAAATTGGTTAATCTGAAAAAGAAAGAAGACATACTTGAACAGATAAGAGTATTAACCGAAAGTGAAGAAACCAAAGACAGTTTAAAACGTTTGAAAGAACTTCAAACTGAATGGAAAAATGTTCGTAATGTTTCGAAAGAAAATGTTGAACGTTTATGGGAAAACTATCACGTTCTCATTCATAGATTTTACGATAGACTGGGAATATTCAACGAATTAAAAGACCTCGACAGACGTAAAAATCTTGACCATAAAATAGATCTTACCAAAAAAGTTACAGAATTAGCACTCGAACCAAACATCAAAAAAGCGCTAATTATGTTAAAAAAATATCAAGAAGATTGGCGAGTTATTGGTCCGGTACCACAAGAATCAAACGATGATATTTGGAACCGATTTAAACAAGAGTGCGATAAGATTTTTGAAATGATTAAGGCATTTCAGGCTGAAGCTGAACGCAAGCGTGAAGAAAATCTAACTGCAAAAAAAGAACTCTTGGCTAAAGCACTAGAGCTGTCTAATTTCAACACTACAAAAATTAAAGAATGGCTCGCAAAAACAAACGATGCTAGTCAATTGATGGAAGAGTGGAAAAAAATTGGAATGGTTCCGATGAAGGTTCGCGAAAGCATTTGGGAAGAATTTAAACAAGCACGAAATACATTCTTCAGCAATAAGAATATTTTCTTTAAAGCTTTGCATACAGAGCGTGATAAGAATTTGAAAGCAAAAACGGAATTATGCGTTAAAGCCGAAGAAATTTCGAATAACCCGATTGATCTTAACAGACAAACAGAAGACATAAAAAAATTACAGGATGAATGGAAAAAAACTGGTCCTGTTCACGAAAAAATTTCTGATGCTATTTGGAAAAGATTCCGTAGTGCGTGTGATTTATTTTTTGAAAAGAAAGCACAACATTATGCCGGACAAGTTGATGAGCAAAAGAAAAATCTTGAAACCAAAAATGCAATCATCGTTAAACTAGAAGCATTACTTGAAAAAGAAGATGGGGCAAATATTATTCATGAACTAAAAGCCATTCAAGATGAATGGAACAATACCGGTTTCGTTCCGATGAATGCTAAAGAAGCTGTGAGCAAAAAATACAGCGAAATAAATGATAAAGTTTTCCAGAAATTCCGTCAAGCAAATAATGAATTGCGTGAGATGAAAGATCGCACACATTTAGAAACGATGCTGAACTCGCCAAACGGAATGATGAAAGTGAAACGTGAAGAAAAATTTATTCAGGATAAAATACGTGGCTTGCGAAGTGATATGGAAACATGGGACAACAACCTCGGATTTTTTGCACGTGTAAAAGGCGACAATCCTATGGTTGAGCAGATAAAAGATAAAATTGCTCATGCACAAAAACAAATTACACAGCTTGAAGATAAGCTTAAGCAAATTCGAATTTTTATTAAACAGTCAACACCAAAAGCTTAAATGATTAACACTCATTTTTGCAAAAAAATAATTGAACATTATTGGAGTGCAACACGTATCGATGTGTTGCACTCTCCATTTGTATTCGACCTATACAATGCTTGTATTAAACGAACCAAGTCGAATACTGATTTTACGCTGATAGAATCTCTCAGAAAAAAACTTAAAAACGATAATCGCATTATTACACAAAATGATTATGGTGCAAACCAATCTGTAAGGAAAAAAAGTGTAAAATATTTTGCGAAGCAGCATGCCAAACCTGCTCGAATAGCACAAATCATTTATCAAATCATTAAACACTATCAATACAAAAATATTATTGAGCTGGGAACATCGCTTGGCATAAGCGGAAGTTATCAGGCAGCTGCTTTGAGAAAAAACTTTAAAACTGATGAAGTTCACTTTTCGACTATTGAAGGTGCTGATGAAATTGCCAAGGTTGCTTCCGAAAATTTTAGTTCACTTGAATTAGAAAAATACATTCATCAATACATCGGAAAGTTTGATGACGTGCTCCCTGATGTATTAAAAAAATATGACACCATCGATGTTGCTTTTATTGATGGAAATCATCGTTACGAGCCAACCATGAATTATTTCAAACAATTGCTTCCCTTGATAAAAAATAACAGCGTACTCATATTTGACGATATTTATTGGAGCAAAGAAATGACCAAAGCTTGGGAAGAAATAAAACAAAATGATAAAGTTACAGTAACTGTTGATTTGTTCTTTTTGGGTTTAGCTTTTTTTAGAAAAGAGCAAACAAAAGAGCATTTCAAATTGAGGATATTTTAACACTTAAATTTAAGAAACATGATCAAACATATTGTATTTTGGAAATTAAAAGATGAAGCAAATGGATTTTCTAAAATTGAAAATGCAAAAGCCATTAAACAAAAATTAGAAAGTTTACAAAATCAAATTGAGGGTTTAATAAAAATTGAAGTAGGAATAGATTTCCTTCACTCACCCGAATCGGCTGATGTGGTTTTGTATTCGGAGTTTGAAAGCAAAGAAGCTTTGGATTTTTATCAGCAACATTCATTACATAAAGCTATTATGCCATTTATTGCCGAAGCAAGAAGTGAAAGACGTGTGGTTGATTATGAAAGTTAACCGTTAGTAAAATTTCAACAACTGCTTTTTAAGTTCAGTAATAATTTTTTTTGTTGTGTGTTTGTCTTTTATTGAAATTCTTATAAAATTATTTAGCTGAGTTGATTGAGATTCTGGGTTTCTTATAAAGATATTTTTCATCTCCAGTTTTTTGCAAATAATTTCTGGCTTAATATGTTCCGGTAATTTAATGAGTATGAAATTTGTTTCAGTTTTAATTGGAATTAATCCTTTTATATCAAGTAATTGATCGAATGTATGTTGATTTATTTCTTTGGTTTTAGCAATCTTTTTAAAATAATATTTTTCGTTTTCAAGAGCAATAACACCTGCCAATTGCCCAATCAAACCAACGCTCCACGGTGGTGTAAATAGATTTAATTCTGAAATAACATTTTCATTCGCGGCTACATAACCAACTCTAATTCCACTTAACGCATAAACTTTCGACATTGATTTTATTACAATCAGGTTCGAATATTTAGCCACTTCGGTTTCCATCGATTCTGCTTTACCAATATAATCAATATAAGTTTCATCTATGCAAAGAGTAATATCTTTAGGCATTTTACGCAATAATTCACCAACACTCTTTTTGGTAAGATATTGTCCGGTTGGATTATTCGGATTAACCAAAATAATCATTTTTGTTTTGCCGCCAATGGCCGAAATAATTTGGTCAATATTGATTTCGAAATTTGATTCAAATGTTTGTTTTACTCTCTTGATTTTTGCATTTACAACATGTTCTAAAATATGAGCATACTCGCCATACATCGGATCTAAAATAATTACTTCATCATTTTTTTTAATGAGATGCTGAAAAATTTGAAACATCAAATCAGAAGAGCCACCTCCTACTAAAATATTTTCATTCGGAATATTTCTAACTTTAGAAATCGTATGAATTAAACCTTCAGATAACGTTGGCGGTGAATTTTTTATAAACCAATTTAAATCTTTGGTCAATATTTTTTCAATGTCGGGATGTGGGTTATACCAAGCATCTGTAACATCTGAACGGATAATTGAATATTTTTTATGTAACTTTTTAAAATCATTGCCTATTGCATCAAATGATTTTCCTCCGTGAAAACATATTTTGTTACCCATGCTTTTAAAATAGATTCTAAATGCAAGATAATATTTTCAAATGAAATGAGTTTTTGAATTAAATCTCATTCAATATTTTCTTACAATGGGCAATTCCTGAAATATGTTGTATGCCTAAAATCAAACTTTTGGGTGTTTGTTTGAGTTTGCAACGGGAACCATTTTGTTGTGTAAATTTTAAAATGCGTGTAAAAATTTCTGACTGATAGTAATGTTGTTTTTTCTCATCCGGAAAATATCCTGCAAACTGAGAGTTCTTTAATACCATCTTTTCAAAACCCAGCTTTTTAGCTACTTCGCGTAGGCTTATCAATTCAATTAAATCGGTAACTTGTTGTGGTAACGCTCCAAAACGATCGCGCATACTTTCGGCAAATTTTTCCAATTCGGCATTTGTCCCAAGTGATGAAAGTTCGTTGTATAAACTCAATCGTTCGCTTGTACTTCGTACATAATAATCTGGAATTAACGCTTCATAATCTGTTTCAATCACACAATCCTTCGATTCAATTTTATGCAGTTGTTCTTCTTTAAATAAGTCAACAAATTCTTCTTCTTTCAATTCATGAATGGCTTCATCCAAAATTTTCTGATACATTTCAAAACCTATTTCGGCAATAAAACCGCTTTGTTCGCCCCCCAATAAATTTCCTGCGCCACGAATATCAAGGTCGCGCATAGCCACATTAAATCCGCTTCCTAAATCCGAAAATTCTTCAATTGCTTGTAATCGTCTTTTTGCTTCGTTGGTTAACGAGGTCATCGATGGAACAAACAAATAACAAAACGCTTTGGTATTGCTTCGCCCAACACGACCGCGCATTTGATGTAAATCGCTCAAGCCAAACATATGTGCATTGTTGATGATGATGGTATTGGCATTTGAAATATCGAGACCTGATTCGATGATGGTTGTAGCCACCAATACATCATATTCTCCCTCAATAAATTTAATCATTACATCTTCCAGTTTATCACCTTCAAGTTGTCCGTGGGCAACACCAACATTCACACCTTTGCATAAAGATTTTATTCTATCGGCAATTTCATAAATATCTTTCACACGGTGATGTACAAAAAAAACTTGTCCGCCACGTTCCACTTCATGCATCACAACTTCCTTTAACATTTCATCATTATAGGCATGCAATTCGGTTGTCACAGCCTGTCGGTTTGGTGGAGGTGTATTGATGATTGAAAGATCGCGTGCGCCCATAAGCGAAAAATGTAACGTGCGCGGAATAGGCGTAGCTGTAAGCGTAAGCGTATCCACATTTACTTTCATTGCTTTGAGTTTTTCTTTTGCCGCAACGCCAAATTTTTGTTCCTCATCAATAACCAACAATCCTAAATCTTTAAATTTTACTTCTTTACTAATGAGTTTATGCGTACCAATTAAAATATCAATTTTCCCTTGTTTTAATTTTTCGAGAATACTTTTTTGTTCGGCTGTCGATCGAAAACGATTGACATAATCAACCGTAACGGGAAAATCTTTTAGTCGTTCTTTAAAAGTTCGATAATGTTGATTGGCAAGAATTGTTGTTGGAACCAAAATCGCAACTTGTTTCGAATCGCACACGGATTTAAATGCTGCACGAATGGCAATTTCTGTTTTACCAAAACCAACATCACCACAAACAAGCCTGTCCATAGGATGTGCCGATTCCATGTCTTTTTTAAAATCTGCTGTAGCTTTTGTTTGATCTGGCGTATCTTCATACATAAAAGATGCTTCCAATTCTGTTTGCAAATATGAATCTGGAGTGAATGCAAAACCCGGTTGCGCTTTTCGCTTTGCATAAAGTTTTATCAAATCGCGGGCTATGTCTTTTACTTTCCGTTTGGTATTTGTTTTTAATTTTTCCCAAACATCTGAACCCAATTTATGAATGCGAGGCTCTGTTCCTTCTTTGCCAACATACTTCGTAATTTTATGAAGTGAGTTTATACTTACGTATAACAAATCATTATCGCGATACACCAACCTAACAGCTTCCTGTACATTTCCATTTACTTCAATTTTCTCAAGACCTGCAAATTTTCCAATTCCGTGATCGATATGAGTTACAAAATCTCCGGGTTTTAAATCGCGTAATTCTTTTAAAGTAATGATCTTACTTTTGGTATAACCTTGCTTTATTTTGCCACGATAAAACCGATCGAAAACTTGATGCTCGGTATAACAAGCAAGTTGCAAATCGTAATCGATAAAACCGCTTGAAAGCGCATGATATATAGGCTTAAACTCAACATCTTTATCAATATCATCAAAAATGCTGTACAATCTTTCTATCTGCCTGCTGCTGTCTGAAAAAATTAAATTGATCAACTTTCTTTCTCCATTATTTTTTAAATTCTCGATTAAGAGTTTAAAATTTTTATGGAAAACAGGTTGAGGTGAAACATTGAAATCTATTTGTTCTCCGGCTCTAAAATAAAACCGTGTCCCAAATTCGATTACCCTATATTTTTTAAGTTCATCTTTAATTACTGCCACTTCAGAATAAGATTTTTCTATTGGCAATAATTTATTTTCATCATCATCGGGTTTATGCTTATCATAAAGTTGATGTGCCTTTTCAATTCCCTTTTCTATATGCTCAAAACTGAGTTGTAAATCTTTTGTCCATACAATTGTATCTTTGGGTAAGTATGAAAAAAAGTTTTGTCGAGCAGTATTTTCTATTTCAATTTGAACATTAGGAATGATAAAAAAACGATCGACTTTTTTAACCGACAACTGATCGTTGGGATTAAATGTTCGAATACTTTCAATCAAATCATCATTTAGCTCTATACGATAAGGTTGATCATTACTAAATGAAAACACATCTACAATACCTCCACGAATACTAAACTGTCCAGCTTCATAAACAAAATCTGCACGTTCAAAATGATGTTCGTTCAAAAACTCCATAAAGAATTCTAAATCGAACGATTGGCCAACTTTTAATTCGTATGTATTTTTTGAGAGATCATTTTCACTTATTACCATTTCACAAATAGCATCGGCCGTTGTAACAATCAACTCTCCATTAAGCGATCGCTGATTCAGTTTGTTCAACACTTCTGCACGCTCAAGTACTTGCGAATTTTCGGGAGTATGAATATGAAAAGGACGTTTATAAGAAGCTGGAAAATGTAAAACTGATTTGCCTTCTAGTAAATTTTCGAGATCTGAATAAAAATATTTTGCATCCTCTTCATCATTAAAGATAAAAACCTGAGTTGGCGTTTGTTGTTTATAAAGTGTAGTAGCTAGAATGGCATCAACTGAGCCCACTAATCCCGCCAGGCGAAGCTTTTGATCGTTTTTTCCGTTTAGCTTTCCTGCAAGAATTTTAAACTTTTCACTTTCGCTGTAATGCGATAATAATTCTTGTAAATTCAACTTCACTAAATTCTAAGGGTTGCGAATATATATAAATGATGTTTATTAAATAAGTTAAGCGAATACTAAATGGATATTTTATTTTAATGCTAAAAACTCAAACACTAAATCGTAATTTGTGTTTACATAATTACTTATTCAATTGATATGATAGCATTTATTGGCATGGGTCATTTAGGATCCAATTTTGTACGCTCAATGCTCAGCAAAGGCGAGCAGGTTCATGTTTGGAACAGAACAGAGGAAAAGGCAAAAGCACTTGAAGCTGCTGGGGCAAAAGTTTTTCAACATGTTGCAGATGCTGTAAAAGGCGCATCGCGAATTCATATTACCCTTTCGGATGATGATGCTGTGGATGAAATTCTCGAATTGGCAAAATCAGGATTTTCCAATGGTGTAATTATCATCGACCATACCACAACATCACCAACAGGAACAGCAAAAAGAGTTCAACTTTGGAAAGAACGCGGATACGATTTTCTTCATGCACCGGTGTTTATGGGACCGCAAAATGCACTTGAAAGTACAGGTGTGATGATGGTTTCGGGTGATCAGCAATTGATCAATTCAGTTGAAGCTGCATTATCAAAAATGACAGGCAAACTAGTTAATTTGGGAGAAGCAAATGATAAAGCCGCTATTATGAAATTGCTTGGGAATTTATTTATGATAAGTATAACAGGTGGTGTAATGGATATGCTTACGCTTGGTAAAGCAAGTGGAATTACCCCAACTGAAGCCGCATCATTGTTCGATTGGTTTAATCCATCAAATACAATTCCTGCTCGAATCAAAAAAATTCTTATTGGCGATTTTGATCATCCAACTTGGGAATTAACGATGGCTAGAAAAGATACGCGACTGATGATGGAACAAGCACAGCTTGGCGATTTACCATTAGTTGTTATTCCTGGAATTGCCAGCGAAATGGATAAATGGATTGAAAAAGGTAATGGCAAAAAAGATTGGTCGGTTATTACAAAAGATATTATTTCTTAGAAATATATTTTCTGTTTATTTCTTTTCCTGACACAACTCAATTAACACACCATTACTTGATTTTGGATGAATAAAAGCAATGAGTTTATTGTCGGCACCTGCTTTAGGTTCTTCATTGATAAAAATAAATCCTTCTGCTTTTAATCGTTTCATTTCTGCATAAATATCTTCAACATCATAAGCGATGTGATGAATTCCTTCTCCTTTTTTTTCGATAAATTTTGCGATTGCACTATCGGGTGAAGTTGCTTCAAGCAGTTCCATTTTATTGGGCCCAACCTGAAAAAAAATTGTGTTTACATTTTCTGATTCGACCCTTTCGGTTTTGTATGGTTGCACGTTAAACAGTTTGCTGAATAATTCAACAGAAGTCTTTGCATCTTTAATGGCAATGCCAATATGTTCGATTTTGTTTAACATAAAATAGATTTCGTAAATGCGAAAATACGTAATTACGTTAATCCGCAATTTCGCATTTACGAATTAAAAAACTCAATTCACAACCCAAGTTTCTCTTCCGGCAATTAATTTATCTAAATCACCCACACCATATTTTTCAATAGCATCAGCAACCTGAATATTTAGTTGGTCATCATAAGTTGCACGATCGTTGTTCACGTAAAATACACCAAACGGACGAGGGAAATGACCTTCGGTTTTAGGGTTATCATAAAAACGAGAAATGATTGTAGCTTTTACCAAATCTGTTTCATCATGCACCCAAAGGTCGTTTACGGATACATCATTTAAATTTACAATCACAGGTTTAAAGCCATCCAGTTTAATGCCTTTATCGCTATTCTCTCCAAACACAAGTGGTTTGCCATGTTCCATCATCAATGTTTCTTCTTTCTTCGAAGATTTTTCTGTGAATATTTCAAACGCACCATCATTAAACACATTGCAATTCTGATAAATTTCAATCAATGAGGTTCCTTTGTGTTCGTAGCCTCTACGAATTATTGCTTGTTGATGTTTTGGATCACGATCCATTGTTCGTGCAACAAAAGTTCCTTCGGCACCTAAACATAAAGCTATCGGATTAAAGGGATGATCCAAACTTCCCATTGGAGAAGATTTAGTCACTTTTCCTTGCTCAGATGTTGGCGAATATTGTCCTTTTGTTAAACCATAAATCTGATTATTAAATAACAGCACATTCAAATCAGGATTTCTGCGCAATAAATGGATAAAATGATTTCCTCCAATTGACATTGAATCTCCATCACCGGTAACAATCCAAACACTTAAATCAGGACGTGATGATTTCAATCCGGTTGCAATTGCTGTTGCTCTTCCATGAATGGAATGCATACCAAATGTATCCATGTAATATGGAAAACGTGATGAACAACCGATACCCGATACAAAAACAAATTCTTCTTTTGGACGACCTAAATCAGGCAGTACTGTTTGAACTTGTTTTAAGATTGAATAATCGCCACAGCCCGGGCACCAACGTACTTCTTGATCGGATGAAAAATCTTTTGACGTTAATTTATTTGTTACTTCAATTGTCATGTTTTTTTATTTTAATGTAGAGGCGTTTAATTAAACGACTCTACATAATTTATTATGCTAATATCTCTTTAATTTTACTAACTACTTCGTTCGACATAAATGGTTGTCCTTGAATTTTATTGTAAGGAATTGCATCTACAAAATATTTATCACGAATTATTTTCACCAATTGTCCGTTGTTTAATTCGGGCACAACAACGGTTTTAAATTTACTCATCAACTCACCTAAATTTTTAGGGAACGGACTGAGGTAACGCACATGTGCATGAGAAACTTTATGTCCTTCGTTGATTAAAATTTGAGTTGCAGTTTTTAATGCACCATAAGTTCCACCCCAACCTAAAATTAATAAGTCGCCACTTTCATCACCAGCATCAATTTTTTGATCAGGAATATAATTTGCAACAAGGTCAACTTTTTCCTGACGAAGCTTTGTCATCAACTCGTGATTTGCTGCATCGTATGAAATATTTCCAGTTATATTTTGTTTTTCAATTCCACCAATACGATGCTCTAAGCCTTTTGTACCTGGTAATGCCCAAGGACGAGCTAATTTTTCATCTCGTGAATAAGGCATGAATTTTTCATCTTCGTTATTACGAGGTTTTACAAATTCAACATGGATATCAGCAAGATCTTTTGAGTTTGGAAACTTCCATGGTTCAGCACCATTGGCAATGTACCCATCACTTAAAAAGAAAACAGGAATCATATGTTCAAGTGCTATCTTACAAGCTTCGAAAGCCAAATAAAAACAATCGGATGGTGATTGTGCTGCTAAAATCACAACCGGACATTCGCCATTTCTACCATAATATGCTTGCAACAAATCGGCTTGTTCTGTTTTTGTTGGCATACCGGTACTTGGTCCTGCACGTTGTATGTTAATGATAACCAAAGGCAATTCGAGCATCGTTGCTAATCCAATAGCTTCACCTTTTAATGCAATTCCCGGGCCTGATGAACCTGTGATTGCAAGTTGTCCTCCAAAGGCTGCGCCAATTGAAGAACATATTCCAGCAATTTCATCTTCTGCCTGAAAAGTTCTAACATTAAAGTTTTTGTATTTTGATAAATCGTGTAAAATGTCAGATGCCGGTGTTATTGGATATGTACCGTAAAATAATGGCAATTTTGATTTTACAGATGCGGCAACTAAACCCATTGCTGCAGCTTCATTTCCCATCACACTTCGGTAAACACCTGCTTCCATTGATGCTGGAGCCACAACATATCTGTTAGCAAAAGTTTCTGTCGTATCACCATAATTCCATCCGGCTTGCAATACTTTAATATTCGCGTCTGCAACAACCTGATTTTTTTTGAATTTACCTTTAATAAATTCGATGGTGTTTTCAATTGGCCTATGATACATATAATATATCAAACCGAGCACAAACATATTTTTACAACGGTCGATTTCTTTTACTCCAAGTCCACTATCATTTAAAGCTGCACGTGTAATTTTTGTAACATCAACCAACTTTACGTCATATCCAGCCAACGAACCATTTTCCAGAGGATTTTGCCCTTCCGGTACATTTGCCAAACGCAAATTTTTAGGGTCAAAACCATCAGTATTAATAATGATTACTCCGCCTTTTTTTAGATTTTTGATATTTACCTTTAATGCAGCTGCATTCATTGCTACCAACACATCACTTTCATCACCCGGAGTATTAATTTTTTTACTTCCGAAATGAATTTGAAATGCCGAAACACCTGCCATTGTACCCAATGGGGCACGAATTTCTGCTGGGAAATCTGGAAAAGTGGCCAAATCATTTCCAAACAATGCTGTTGAATTTGTGAATTGTGTTCCGGTTAGCTGCATGCCATCTCCTGAATCACCTGCAAAACGTATAACTACCGATTCAATATTTGTGTCAACTGTACTCATCTATTTTTTTTTAACGCGGCAAATTTATCTTTTTGCCAATAATACATCGCATAAATTTTTCAGACAAAAAATCAACGCTTTTGAAATCCTTTTTACTTCATTAGTTTCGCACCAAAACAAATACTTTATGTCGATACGAATTTTTGTAACAGGTGGAACTTTTGATAAGGAATATAACGAACTTAATGGTCAATTGTTTTTTAAAGATACTCACATTCAAGAAATACTTAAACTTGGCCGATGCAGAGTAGATACAAGTATCCGAACACTCATGTTGGTTGACAGTTTGGAAATGACTGACACTGACAGAAATATTATCATTGAGAGTTGTAAAGGTGCCGTAGAAAATAAAATCGTTATTACTCATGGCACCGACACCATGACAACTACTGCAAAAGTTTTGGCTGAGAATATTAACAATAAAACTATCGTTATTACCGGTGCGATGATTCCATATAAATTTGGAAGTTCTGATGGATTATTTAACTTGGGAAGTGCTTTGGCATTTGCTCAAACATTACCTGTGGGTGTTTATATTGCAATGAACGGAAAATGTTTCCCATGGGATAATTGTCGAAAAAACAGACAATCAGGAGTATTTGAAGAAGTGAATTGATTTGGCAATTTGATAATGTGATGATTTGATTATTAGATAATAAATATTTAAAAAAATGCTACTAGCTAAAAGCTAACAGCTAACAGCTTAAAAAATGA
>CANKGI010000034.1 GCA_947481365.1 Bacteroidota bacterium
ACTATACAATCTTGAACAACAGTATTAAATAAAATGTTTTGACCAGACTTTGCAATATCTGAAATCTCTGTTATGTGTTCTTTAATTAACAATACAAGGTCAAACTCTGAGGGGTGTAATAACGCCTTTCCCTCCTCAAGCTTTTCGGCAGAAAGAAAATATTCAAGCAGCTCTGTTAGGTTGTTTACAGATCGTTTTATTTTTTTAATATGTCGATCGAAAGGTTCCGAATCTTGTTTTAAAAAATATTTATGTAATAATTGAGAAGACGACAGAATGGTTGTAAGTGGTGTCCGAAACTCGTGTGAGGTCATAGAAATAAATCGAGATTTTAACTCGTTTAGTTCGTTCGACTTTTCTAGGGCAATACGTAATTGTTCCTCGGTTTTTTGGTTTTCAACCATTCTTTTCTCAAGGGTGGTATTTGTTTGTTCGAGGTCACTAACAACACCCTGTAACTCCTCTGTTCTTTGGGCAACCCTTCTTTCGAGGTCATAATTTAATGAACGAATTTTAGCAAGATTATTTGCATGCTCAATGGAATAACGCATAACCCGATCGAGCTCAGCCGAAGTTATATTTCCCTTTATGAGGTAGTCGGAGGCCCCAGCTTTCATAGCCTCTTCGTCAAGTTCAATATTACCCATGCCGGTTAGTAAAATAAACGGAGCCGCAATGTTTTTTTTATGTGCTTCGCGAATAATATCTAACCCAACATGATTGCCGAGTCTATAATCTACAAGATAAACATCAAACTTATTTTGGTCGAAAAGCGAAATGGCCTTTTCATAGCTGTCAACCCAATCAAGCTTATATTTTCGATTTTGAATATCACTAACCAAATGTTTTGTGATAACATAATCTTCTTCGTCATCATCAATTAATAATACAGAAAGAGCTTTCGACATTTTTCAGTTATGGAAGTTCAACTATTTCGAGCCAATATTTTCCAAGAGCTTTCATTACGTTTACCATTTCGTTAAAAGAAACAGGTTTGGTAATAAAGGAGTTTACACCAAGATCATAGGTTCGAAGTATGTCTTCTTCTGCTTTTGAGGTTGTAAGAACCACCACAGGAATTTTTTTCAACAAAGCGTCTGATTTTATTTCTTTCAGTGCCTCACGTCCATCTTTTTTGGGCATGTTCAGGTCGAGCAATATTAATCCCGGTAGAGGAAACTTTTGTTTGTCGGAGTAAGGCCCTTTATTGTTTAAATAATCCATCAGTTCTTCTCCATTTTCAACAAAATCTACACGATTAACAAGAAGACTTTCCTTTAAGGCATCCTTAGTGAGCATGCGATCTTCCTCGTCATCCTCGGCAATTAAAATGTTTATGGCTTTATGGTTTGTCATGGGTAAAAAATATTAGGTTATTTTGTTGCTTTGAATATAATTATACGGGATTGTAATAATGAATTGGGCTCCTTTATCGAGTTCGCTTTTTGCTTCAATGTTTCCGTTAAGCTGAGAAACAATTTTTTTACAAATAGCCAAACCAATCCCCGAGCCATCATACTTTTGGCCGTTTAATCGCTGAAACACAGTAAAAATTTTTTCAGCAAATTTTTCTTCAAATCCGATTCCGTTATCAGTAAAAATTAAGCGGATATATTTTTCGTTTTCTGTTTCAAAAATGTCACAAAGTATTTTAATTTCAGGTGTTATTCCATCTTTTGAAAATTTTAATGAGTTGCCAATAAGGTTTTGAAAGAGTTGCCTCATTTGTGTTGGATCGGCCAGAATAACAGGAAGTTCGCTTGATACAATTTTTGCATTCGTTTTCTCAATTTGAACATCAAGATCTTCTTTTACGTCTGTTAAAATTTCGTTTAACGAAACATGCACTAATGGGGCTTCTTGGCTTGCAACTCTCGATAGTTTTAGTAAATCATTAATAAGTTGTTGCATTCTGGATGCTGCCTTTAATATTCGGTGCAAATAATCTTGGCCATCAGGTGAAAGGTTCTCGAGCTCCTTTAATAAAAGCCTATCTCCAAACGCTTGAATTTTTCTTAAAGGCTCCTGCAAATCATGAGAAGAGACATAGGCAAAATTTTGAAGTTCAGCATTTGAGTGCTCAAGTTTTGACGCATACTCGCGAATGTTCTCTTCTGCTTTTTTTAATTCAGTTATATCGTGAATAATGCCAGCAAAGATTTTACGATTGTCGACATGAACTTCACTTATGCTTAAGAAAAAAGGAAAGGTACTGTTGTCTTTGCGTTTTCCCAACACCTCTCTACCGCTACCTATAATCCGTTTTTCGCCCGTTTCAGCATATCTTTTCATATAGCCATCGTGGTTACTATGATATGGTTCGGGCATGAGCACATTCACGTTTTTTCCGGCAACATCTTCATTTGAATAACCAAACATTTTAGCTGCAGCAGGGTTTATCGACTCAATTGTACCACGGTCATTAATTGTAATGATGCCATCAATGGCGTTATCAAAAATTGCTTTCAGCATTTATGTAAAGTTATTATTAGACTTAACAAACAGCATTTTCAATGGGGCTAGGCGGTAAATATAAAAAAAAATTATGCTAGATATACTTAAAAAAGTAGAGACATTACAGAATTTTCTGATACACAGAATTGTTTTGGGATAAAAGAAAATTAAAATGCCATGAATTTACAAAAGATTAACTGACAGAAATCATTCATACGAATGACAAATGTCACAAGAATGTGTTGGCAACAGCAATACTTTTGCAACCGAAAAAAATTAGATAGTAACACATGGAAAGAAGTTCGTGGGCAGAGCCCTTTAAAATTAAGATGGTTGAATTGCTAAAGATGACTACGGTTGCCGAACGCAAAAAAGCCATAAAAGAAGCAGGATACAATACTTTTTTGTTAAAATCAAAAGACGTTTATATTGATTTGCTGACTGATAGTGGAACATCAGCGATGAGTGATCAACAATGGGCTGGAATGATGACAGGTGATGAAGCATATGCAGGAAGCGTAAATTATTATCACCTTGAAGAAGCGGTAAAAAAATATTACGGATACAAATATTTAATTCCTACACACCAAGGACGCGCAGCCGAACACATCATTTCAAAAATCATGATTAAACCTGGTGATATTATTCCGGGTAATATGTATTTCACAACAACACGTTTACACCAAGAATTAGCAGGTGGTACTTTTATTGATGTAATTGTTGATGAAGCACATGATTCAGAAAACCTAAATCCATTTAAAGGAAATATTGATATTCAGAAACTGACAGATGTAATTAAAAAATATGGGGCTAAAAAGATTCCATATGTGTGTGTTGCGTCTACAGTTAACATGGCTGGAGGACAGCCTATTTCAATGGCTAATTTAAGGGCTGTTCGCGCTCTAACAAAAAAGCACGGAATCAAGATTATTCACGATATGACTCGTGTGGCTGAAAATGCATGGTTTATTCAGCAACGCGAAAAAGGGTATGCAAAAAAATCAGTTCAAGAAATTGTTTTAGAAACTTGTTCGTTAACTGATGGCGGAACAATGAGTGCAAAAAAAGACGCGATGGTAAATATCGGAGGGTTTTTAGCGGTGAACGATTGGGATGTTTTTGAAGAAGCAAGAAATATGGTTGTTGTGTATGAAGGGTTACACACATACGGAGGATTAGCAGGACGCGATATGGAAGCAATGGCAATTGGTATTGCCGAGTCGGTAAGCGATGCACACATGGATGCACGTATCGGACAGGTTTTATATTTAGGAGACAAGCTAATTGAATATGGTGTTCCAATTGTTCAACCAACAGGTGGACATGGCGTTTTTATTGACGCAAAAAAATTCTTACCTCACTTAACACAAGATCAATTTCCGGCACAAACACTTGCAGCCGAACTTTACATTGAATCAGGAATTCGTTCGATGGAAAGAGGAATTGTTTCGGCAGGAAGAAATGCGAAGACAGGAAAAAATTATTATCCAAAATTAGAACTGGTGAGGCTTACAATACCACGTAGGGTTTATACACAAGCACACATGGATGTGGTAGCCGAGTCGGTTGCTGTAGTGCATCACCGCAGAGCAAAAATAAAAGGATTGAAAATGGTTTATGAACCGAAGTACCTGAGGTTTTTCCAGGCAATGTTCGAACCAATAAAATGATACTCTAGCTACAGGAGTAAGTAGCATAAAGTTTAGGTTTAGTTTAGATAAAAAAGCGCATTTCGGTGCGCTTTTTTATAATTATTCGTTTATATAAGCCAGTATAAAAAACAAATTGTGATGTGCATTACTTTTTATTATTGAATTGTTTAAATAGATTTGCGCACCATTTACGATAGAAAAATTATTTATCGATAAAAATACTTCGGCTGCAGGAGTAAGCAGCAAAGTTTAGGTTTAGTTTAGAAAAAAAGGGTCGCAATTTGCGACCCTTTTTTTGTGAAAGCATTAAAATTATTTATCTCATAATCAGATATTCTCTCAATGAATCTTTCCAACTTCTCATGGTGTTCAAGTTTCTCGTTTTGAGAAATTGGTTTTCGAGAACGGAATAACTTGGTCTATTCACTTTAATTGCAAATTCTCCAGGATTTGCCATGCTAAGGTTTGCGTCAACTTTTGCAAACTCAAAAATAGCTGCCGCAAATTCGTACCAAGAACAAAAGTCTTCGGCAGTTGCATGGCAAACACCAGAATCTTTTATTGTTAATAGTTGTGAGATTTGACGTGCCAAATCAAGGGTAAAAGTAGGCGACACTTTTTCATCGTCAACTACGCGTATTGGTTTTCCAGCTTCCGCTAAACTCAGCATCAACTCTACAAAATTCTTTCCACCTTTTGCTCGGCAAGGGTTTATGCCGTACAATCCAGATGTGCGAACTATTAGGTGTCGACAGCCTGTTGTAGCAATCATTTGTTCGCCTGCAAGTTTTGATATTCCGTAATTGTTTAAAGGCTTTGCACAATCAGACTCAATATAAGGCGCATTTTTTAAGCCATCAAATACATAATCGGTACTAATATGAATAAACAGCGCATTAATTTCTTTGCAAATCTTCGCCATGTTAAACGGAGCTGTTGCGTTTACCGAAAAAGCCATATCGGCATCATTCTGACATTTTTCGACATGGTGATATGCGGCTGGGTTTATAAGCACATCAGGTTTGATATCTTTCAAAATTCGTTCAACAAATTCGTAGTTGATGATATCAAATTCATCGTGATTGAGTTCAACCACTTCGTGATTTTCTTTTCTTAATACAGCACAAATATCCGAACCTAATTGTCCGTTTGCACCTGTAACCGCTACTTTCATACTGTCATTTGTTCTTTAATAGATTTGAAAATTTGAATGTTATAATATTCAGGGTTTTCAAAATCTTTAAACTTTTCATAGTTAGCAAAAAGGCTGTCAACTATTGCACCAGCATCATCTTTCGGAACATAACCGAGAACTTTTGCCGCTTTATCACAACTCACTTTATAGTTTCTAAAATCTTTGTTGTGGTTAATTTGCATTTTTATGGCCTTTCCGGTTTGTGCTTCTATGCGCTCTTTTACAATATCACCAAGTTGGCCAAGTGTATAATTCGCGGATGAAATATTAAATACACCCGAAATTTCATCACTTGCCTCAACAGCACGGATATAAGCATCAGAGAGGTCATGAAGACTTACAACTGGTCGCCAAATTGCCGGATTGTTCAATGTAATTTGTCCCAAACTAATGGCATTTTTAAACATCGTATTGATGACCAAATCAAGGCGCATTCTTGGGCTATAACCACAAACAGTTCCTTGGCGGAAACAAATTACCGAATGATTTTTATCTTTCATTTGCATCACGGATAGTTCGCCCTGAAGCTTTGAAATTCCGTATGGGTATGCAGAAACGGTTGGCGACTCCTCGTCATATAATTCATCAACGGTATAACCATATACTGAACAAGACCCAGCATAAATAAAGCGCTTAACATTTGCTTTCTTAGCCATGAAACACAAGTATGCAGGAAGTGCAGAGTTGTAAATAAAATTATCTTTTGGCGAAAACTCTGCCATAGGATCGTTTGATACACCACCCAGAAAAATTACCTGATCGTATTCTTTCAACTCGGCTTCGGTAATATCAAAAATATTTTTTTTGATGAGTTTAATGTTTTTCGGCAAATGGTTTCCAAACCAACACCAATCGATAACATCAACCTCATACCCTCTGTCGGCAAGTTTAGGAACAACGACAGAGCCAATAAATCCGGCTCCTCCAGCAACTAAAATTTTCATATCTTTTATTTTTATATCTAAGTAACGGAAATTAATATTTAAAATTATTTGAATCTGGTTTACTCATCCACTCACTAAATGTTTGAGCTTTTTCATCTTTTCCTGATAAAATCGGATTGGTAATAGGCCACTCGATTCCGATTTCGGGGTCATTCCATAAAATTCCTGATTCAGCCTTACTGTTGTATACACCCGTTGTCATATATTGTAATTCAGCAAAGTCAGATAATACACAAAAACCTCTTGCAAATCCTGCAGGAGCCCAAATTTGTTTTCTGTTTTTTGCGCTTACAATTTCGCCAAACCATTTTCCTAAAGTTGGCGAACCTTTGCGAATATCAACGGCAACTAAAAAAGCTTCGCCAGCTGTAACACGCATCAATTTTCCCATTGGTGGTTCCCATTGAAAATGAAGGCCACGTAAAACATTTTTAACAGACCCCGAATGGTTTTCTTGAACAATTTGTAAATCGAGGTCCATGTTTTTGAACTGGTCGGCACGATATGATTCAAGAAAAAAACCTCTTTCATCCTGAAACACTTCTGGCATAATAACTACAATACCATTTAAGTGTTCGCTAACTTTTTTTAGTTCCATACTTTTTATTTTTGAACGGCTTTAACCAGCTCGTTATATGTTGTCCTTTTTTTAATAAAATATTGATAAACTACGCTCTTAGGAAACAGTTTACTAAAAATTGTTGCATCGTTAACAATGCGTAGTTTCTGAACTTCTACACGCTTTTTTAGTATCAATGGCAAATTAATTATAAGCCAAAGATAAGCGTAGAAGATAGCAATACCACGCTTAAATTTCAATGAAACAACAGATTGGCTAACAGCCATCACATCAAATAAATAATGCCTAAACAAAATACGCGAAAAGTTTTGTGGACCTAAGTTTTTTATAAGCATAAACATGCTGTTTCTGTGGTTCCAGTACATTTTTTTAAAACTATCACTAACAATGGTTGCACCTCCGAAATGGTAAACGATTGATTCGGGTATCACTTTTATTTTATACCCCAATAAATGAATTCGCCAGCACATATCAATTTCTTCCATATGATGAACAAAGGTTTCATCAAGTCCTTCACAAAGTCTGAAAACATCAGTTCGGATAAATAGAGCAGCACCGCTTGCCCAAAAAATTTCTTTTTCGGTATCGTATTGTCCGTTATCAAACTCAATTGTAGAAAACAAGCGTCCTCTCAAAAACGGAAAACCGTAAATATCCATTTCACCTCCTGCCGAACCGGCATATTCAAACCTTTTTTTATCTAATAGCCAAAGGAGTTTTGGCTGAAGCGCAGCAACTTTTTCGTCAGACTCAACGGCATCAACAAGCGGCCCTATCCAGTTGGGGTCAACTTCTACATCGTTGTTTAAAAAAACGGCATACGGAGCATCGGTGTGCTGAATGGCTTCGTTATAGGCACGGCTATAACCACCATTTATGAAGGAACGAACAATTTTAACATGCGGATATTTGTTCTTCACAAACGAAACACTTTCATCAGAAGAATTGTTGTCGTACATTATAAGCTGAACCTCTGGATATACAGTATTCATCAAAGAGTCGAAGCACTTTTCTAAAAACTGCATTCCGTTATAATTTAATACAATAACCGCAACCTTTGATATAGCCATAAATGGTTTTTAACAGGATTTAATTCGCAATGATAATAAATTGCAATTCAAAACTATATTCGCAGCTATATAAAAAAACATTGACCGTCCTCAATGTTTAGTGAAAACCCTAATAAATGCAGGCTAAAAAAGATTATCCACTAGATTGCAGCAGTTGCTTCATGAGGAACTTGAGTATTTTTAACGACTTAAGAAACGAAGATGTTCTGTGGCTTAACCAGCATAAGGGACACATGTTTTACAAAAAAGGCAAAATAATTTTTAGTGAAGGGCAAAGGCCTGCCGGGATTTTTATTGTATATTCAGGTAAGGTTAAAATTCAAAAAACTGGAGCAAGCGCACGAGAACAAATTGTGAGATTGGCAAAAGATGGAGATGTACTTGGATATAGATCTTTGGTGAGCGGAAACAATTATAATGCAACGGCTGAGACATTAGAAGATTCGATGCTTTGTTTTTTATCTAAAGAAACTTTTTTTAGCTTACTTACGAACAACCCATCGGTTTCAATGAACCTGTTAAAACTATTGAGCGAAAACCTTGGTGCTGCCGAAACTAAAGTTGTAGAAATTACACAAAAACCAACACGACACCGAATAGCAGAAGCGTTACTTCTTTTGAAAGAAATGTATGGACTCGACACAGATAACCAGACATTAAATGTGGTAATGATAAGAGAAGATATTGCAAACATAGCGGGTATGGCAACCGAAACAGCAATTAGAATTTTATACGAATTACGCGATGACGGTATCATTGATTTGAAGGGAAAGAAAATTGGCATCCTCAATTTTTCGAAACTCTTAAAAGAGAGCCAACTACAAGACTGATTATTCTCAAAACAAATATTGAGCGCGGTCATGTTTTGAACGCAATGGTAAAAGTAAGTTTGTTTTTCAAATTCATAAAAAATGAAATTGATGAGCAACACACTATGTCAAGGATGTTTGGTTTTCGATAATCAAATGAATGATACAATATCCAAATCAGATGTTTGCTTAATAAATTTAAAACACGGAGAAAAATTATTTTCAGAAAACAAACAGGCCAATCGGTTTTATTGTATTAAAAAAGGAAGAATAATTTTAACGCGTAAGGGTGATAAAACCTTGGAAGAAATTATTTATGTTGCAACATCAGGAGATGTGATAGGTATTGATTCTTTGGTTTTCAACAATAAATATCATAATTCTGCAAGATCGTTTAAAGATGCGGTTGTTTGTAAAATTGATAAAAAAGTGTTCATGGAGAACAGCGAAAAAACACCAAAGGTTGTTGTATCACTTTTAAACCGCTTAATTAGTAAAATTAAAACAAAGGATATTGAACAAAATGAAGTTTTTTAGAAAACATTTTTACCACTTTTTCTTTTCATTTTTATTCATTTCATACATTTCATATTCGCTTATTGTTTATTTCATTGGTTCGGGTAAATACCAAAAAACACTAAACACCCAAGCCTTGGCAGGACAATTAATTTGGCAACAAAACAACTGTCAGTCTTGTCATCAAATTTACGGTTTGGGCGGTTATATGGGGCCAGATTTAACAAACATTATGTCTGACAAAAACAAGGGTGAGTTATATGCAAAAATTATCATACGATCAGGAACGCAAAAAATGCCGAAGATTGATTTAAACGAAGAACAAATAGACCAGCTTATTGCATTTTTAAAACAAGTTGACGAATCAGGAAAGTCAGGAGTAAACCCTGAAAACATAAATTATTTCGGAAACTACTCATTGGCACAAAATTCATATGAATAGAGTTTCGTTTTATTTACTTCGCTTTTCATTGATTTTACTTATAACCGCGCTTTGTGTTGGTGTAGCTGCTGCATTTGTTTTTTTTGACACTGGTTTTTTTAATCAGTTTTTGCCTTTTTATAAACTAAGGCCAATACACGTAACAGCATCAATTTTTTGGATTCTTACAGCAGCACAAGGTGGTGTAATTTATTATCTAAACGATTATTACAAACTTGAGCATAAGCAAACGCTATTAATTAAAGCAAGTTATTTTTTATGGCTATTGTCAATCATTTTAATCTTAATAAGCTTTTTGTCCGGAAAATTTGGCGGAAGAGAGTATTGGGAGTTTCCGCCTATTTTGGCAATACCTATTTTACTCAGCTGGGCTCTTTTTGCGATACATTTTTTCAAAATTATATTAAAAAACAAAGGCAAAAAACCTGTTTATATTTGGATGTGGAGTACAGGAGTTGTTTTCTTTTTGTTAACGTATATTGAAGCAAATCTTTGGCAAATACCATGGTTTAGAGAAAATGTAATCAGAGACATTACCGTTCAGTGGAAAGCAAATGGTGCCATTGTTGGTTCGTGGAATCAGCTTGTTTATGGAACAGCATTTTATCTAATGGCGAAAATCGGAGAAGACGAAAATTCAGCATTTAATAAAAAGAGTTTCTTCTTTTATTTTTTGGGTTTAACAAATTTGATTTTTAACTGGGGGCATCACACATATAATGTTCCAGCGGCAACGTGGGTGAGAGATGTTTCCTATGTAATCAGCATGACAGAATGGATTTTGTTAATCAATATTATGCAGAATTTTAAGTCGAAAATCAGCGAAGCAAAAAAGTTTTTAAACATCATTCCATATAGATTTTTGTTGGCCTCAGAAGCATGGGTTTTTCTTAACCTGATATTGGCCATATTAATGTCGATACCAGCAATTAATATTTATACCCATGGAACCCATATAACAGTTGCTCATGCCATGGGTGCAACAATTGGAATTAACACGATGATATTATTTGCCTCATTGTTTTTTATTTTCTCAAAAAGAGACAGCAACTTCTCGCTTATAAATAATAAAACCATTACAATATTTTTTTGGAGCGCTAATATTGCGCTATTGTTTTTTTGGGCAGCACTTATTTTAGCTGGTATCACAAAGGGATATTACATGGTGTCGTTATCTCAAACATTTGAGACGGCAATGCAACATGTTAAACCATATTTATTTATTTTTTCTATTACAGGAACCATCCTTGCTTTTTCTCTTCTTGTTTTATCAATCGTATTATTAAGGGCAAAAATTTTCAGCAACAACAAAGCATAGTTGGTGTATAAAAATCATTTCAAAAAATGAACTTTATCATCAATATAAAATAAGAAGTCGAGTAATTTTGTTGGCTGAAAACGCGTAACGCAATCAATTTTAAAGCCCAAATATTTTTTGTAAAATGATTTCATTCGAGAAAAAACCAATAAAATTTATCAGTGCCGAACAGGCTGTTTCAATTATTGAGTCGGGAAACCGTGTGTTTGTGCATGGTAGCGCAGCCACACCTATCACCTTGTTAAACGCACTGTTTGACAGATATAATGAATTAAGAAATGTTGAACTCGTAAGCATAAGCACTTTCGGAGATGTTGATTTTGATAACCCAAAGTATCAAGATAGTTTTTACATCAACTCTCTGTTTGTATCAGCAAATACAAGAGCAGTGGTAAACAGCTCACACGGACAGTATGTTCCGGTTTTTATGAGTGAGATTTCACAGCTTTTCAAAGAACAATATTTGCCAATTGATGTTGCTATTATTCACGTCTCCCCACCAGATGCTCATGGTTACTGTTCTTTAGGCACATCAGTTGATATTGCCAGAGCAGCAACAGAGTGTGCAAAGAAGGTAATAGCACAGGTTAACCCCAATATGCCACGAGTGCATGGTTCCGGATTTATTCATATAAGAGAAATTGATATGATGGTTTGGGTTGAGGACGAGTTGCCAGAAGTTGATTATTCAAAAGATAGTAATCCTGTTGCAGAACAGATAGGTAAAAGAGTTTCCGATCTTGTTGAAGATGGGGCAACTTTACAACTAGGTATCGGAACTATTCCCGATCTTGTTTTAAAAAATCTAGTAAACCACAAAGATCTTGGCCTTCACTCTGAAATGTTTTCAGATGGTGTTATTCCACTTGTAGAAAGAGGGATAATAAACAATAGTAAAAAGAAACTTCACCACGGAAGACTGATAACAGGATTTTTAGTTGGCACAAAAAAACTATATGATTTTGTAAACGATAACCCAATTGTTAATGCGCTTGATATTTCATATGTAAATGATGCAAGCATAATTAGGCAAAACCCTAAAGTTACGGCCATTAACAGTGCAATAGAAATAGACCTAACCGGACAGGTTTGTGCAGATTCAATCGGAACATATCAGTATTCTGGAATTGGTGGCCAAATGGACTTTATACGCGGAGCTGCTCTTTCCGAAGGTGGAAAACCAATTATTGCTTTGCCATCTACAACAAATAAAGGAATCTCGAGAATTGTTCCTAGCCTTAAACAGGGTGCGGGAGTTGTAACAACAAGAGGGCATATACATTGGGTTGTTACAGAATACGGTGCCGTAAATCTTTTTGGAAAAAACATGGAACAAAGAGCAAGCGCCCTAATTCAACTTGCACACCCTAATCATCGCGAAGAACTCGAAAAAGCATTTTTTGAAAGATTCAGAAAAACAAACATCCGGGTTCAGACTCAGTAGGCGGTTTGTTAATATTTACTTAAAAGCGAAAAAAGGGTGTGGCCAAGATTAAACTCTGACCTTTGTCATTGTTTATCAAGTATTATCAAACTTAACTTCGTAGTAGTTTATATTATCATGAAAAAAGCGAGCATAATTTTTCTGATTATTTCTTTGGTCACATCATGCGTTAGAAATAATAGTGACATCACACAACCAACGGTCACCAATGGTAATCTTGTTTTACAAGTTGGCTATCAGTTCGATAACACAGCATTATTGTTTGACACGATCATGTTCACAAATGCGGCATCGTATAAAATCAGTGTTACGAGGCTTCAATATTATTTATCAGGGTTTAGTTTTAAGAGGGCTGACGGTACTTCTTTACCATATGCAGGAGTATTTTATTTCGATGCAAAAGACTCTAAATTCGGTCAGATTACATTTGTCAATCTGCCGGCAGGAAATTATACAGGGCTGTCATTTAACTTGGGCTTAGATTCTTCAATTAACAAAACAGACAATTTACCTCCAACAGCTGAAAACAACAATATGGTTTGGCCGGTGCAAATGGGAGGAGGGTATCATTTTATGAAAATGGAAGGATTGTTTATTGACACAGGAAGCGTGTTTGGATATGCTATGCATTTGGGCAAAGCACCCAATTTAGTTAGCATTTCATTAAGCAATAAAAATTTTGCTATTGGAGCGGAAACAGCAAATCTTAATATAAAAATGAATGTTGCCGAATGGTATAAAAACCCGGCAATTTATGATTTTGACAAAGACGGAAACTTTAGCATGGGCAGTGATACTGCTATGGCGAAACTGAAAAACAATGGTGTTGATGTTTTTAATTAGAAATAAAATGAGAGCAGCGTTTTTAATATTTACAGGCATTTTGTTGTTTGCCAATTGTAGGCAAGATAAAACAGTTGTCGACAAACCAAATATAACAACAGATACACCGCTTACTGTATATAATATTGATGTACCATATAGGTTTTCGCAGCCACTATTACCTGCTTATAACCCACTAACAGTTGAGGGTGTTGAATTGGGAAGAAAACTTTTTTATGATACAATACTTTCAACAAACGGTAGAACTTGTTCATTTTGTCATCCGCAAGCAAAATCATTTACAACTACATATACAGACTTAGGTCTTGATCCAGCGTTGTATCAGCAATTTGGAAACATCCCAATGTTTTGCAATGAGGCGTGGAACCCAGCTTATGGTTGGATAGGAGAGTTCCCAGATATGGACCACATAGCAGTTGCAGATTTAAACGGTCAAATTTTCTTTAATACAAATATTCCGAATCTAATAACAAAACTAAAGGCAAGCCCATATTATTCATACATGTTTAGAAGGGTTTTTCCCGGTCAGGATATATATCAACCTGGGGTTATTCAAGAAAAAGTTGCATTTGCTCTTGCTCAGTTTGTAAGAACAATTGTTGTAAATAATTCAAAGTTTGATAAGAAAATAAAAGGTCTTGCTGTGCTTACGCAATCAGAAGGAAGAGGGTATGATATATTTATGAATGATGTTCAAAATGGTGGAGCTGATTGTTTTCATTGTCACAATTATCCGTTGTGGACTGATAATGCATTTCACAACACAGGACTTGACAGTACATTTGTGGGGATAAATCGCGGAAGAAATAATATGACAGGACTTTCAAAAGACATGGGTTTATTTAGAACGCCAACATTACGCAATGTTTCATTAACTGCGCCATATATGCACGATGGAAGGTTTAAAACACTTGACGAGGTAATTGAGCAATACAATTCAGGCGTTCATAAATCAGCTACGCTCGACCCTATAATGACCCTTCCTGGAAAAGAAATGGGGTTAGGTTTAAGTATCATGCAAAAAAACGACTTAAAAGCTTTTTTACTTACATTAACAGATTCAACAATATTAACCAATCCGAACTACGGAAGAATAAAATAAAACAGATAGAGGAAATGCCGGATAACGAACTTTTTATAAAAAAATACTCTGCAATGACAGGGGGAATTAGTGAGGCTGCAGCAAATAATATCATCTCAATTCTTGAAGAAATACGAATTTTAAAAGCCAAACACAATGCAGTAATTCTTTCGCATTTTTACATGCCTCCCGAATTACAAGTAGATACAAAAAACGGAGGGGTTGCTGATTTTGTTGGCGACTCTTTAGGTTTAAGTGTAGAAGGAACAAAAACAAAAGCAGATTATATCGTTTTTTGTGGCGTAAAATTTATGGCGGAAACAGCTGTAATATTAAATCCCGAGAAAACGGTTTTATTGCCCGACCATCAGGCAGGATGTTCATTAGCAGAAAGCATTACAGGGGCCGATGTTTTAAAGCTCAAAGAACAAAACCCTGGTGTGCCCGTAATAGCATATATAAACACATATGCCGAAACAAAAGCAGAGTGTGATGTTTGTTGTACATCAAGAAATGCAGTAAAAATTGCTAAATCTTTCGAGAGCAAAAAACTCATATTTATCCCCGATAAATTTATGGGGCAAAATCTCGCAACAAAATTTAAAACAGAAACCGACAAAGAGCTTATTCTTTGGAATGGAACATGTGAGGTTCACGAGCAATTTCGGAGCAATATCGAAAACATGAGCCAGGCAAACCCAGATGCAGAAATATTATTACATTGGGAGGTTCCACAAGAAACAGTAAAAGCAACACTCAATTTCAAAAAAGGAATTGTTGGCAGCACAGCCGATATATTAAATTATGTGGAAGAAAGTGAAGCAAAACAATTTATTCTTGGATCAGAATGTGATTTAGGGGCAACGCTTAAAGGAATGTATCCTGATAAGCAGTTTATCACACCCTGTATTATGTGTAAACACATGAAACAAATATCTTTACTTAAAACTCTACAAACGTTAAGGTCAATAGGAACGAGTGAGGAAAACAAGTATAGGGTTTTGGTGGAAAAAGAGATTAGAGACAGGGCGTATGTTCCTATAAAAAAAATGCTGGAACTTAGCTAACCGTAATGAAAATTATTAGCACAGATGTACTCGTATTAGGCAGTGGAATTGCAGGACTGAGTTTTGCGATCAAAGCGGCATCGTTTGCTAAAGTTGCAGTAATTACAAAATCTGAAATTGCCGAGAGCAATACCAGATATGCACAAGGAGGAATAGCTTGTGTTCTAGACGATAAAGACGACTTTAAAAAGCATATTCAAGACACTTTAATTGCTGGTGCCGGACACTGTAATGAAAGCGCAGTAGAAATGATGGTAACTAAAGCTCCCGAAATGATTAAGGAGTTAATGAATATTGGTGTTGAGTTTGATACTAACAATAAGAAATTACTGGAGCTTGGAAGAGAAGGCGGTCACTCACACAACAGAATAGTTCATATAAACGATATGTCGGGGCAAGCTGTTGAAAACGCGTTAATTAAAAAGGCAAAAGCTAATAGTAACATCAAGTTTTATGAAAATCATTTTGCGGCTGAATTACTAAAGAATGGAGAAGTTTGTGTTGGCGCTTCAGTTTGGGATGTTGTTCATGAAGAATATTTGACATTTGAATCGAAGTATACAGTGCTTGCTACAGGTGGTGCTGGGCAGGTTTATATACAAACAACCAACCCCGAAATAGCTACGGGGGATGGATGTGCAATGGCTTATAAGGCTGGAGCAAAAATTGGAGATATGGAGTTTGTACAATTTCATCCAACAGCTCTTTTTCACCAAAACGCAAATGGTTTTTTAATCAGTGAAGCTCTTCGTGGGTTTGGAGCAGAATTGGTTTTGCCATCAGGTAAATCGTTCATGAAAAAATATCATCCCCATGGTTCTTTGGCTCCAAGAGATATAGTTTCTAGAGCTATTTTTTCAGAGATGCAAAAATACGCAACAGACTTTGTTTATCTTAATGCTAGACACCTTTCTGCTAAAGCGTTGGTTGAAAAATTTCCAGTAATATATAGCACTTGTCTGAGCCTAAACATAGATATTACTAAAGACCTAATTCCTGTTATGCCAGCAGCCCATTATATGTGTGGAGGTGTATTAACAGATTTAACTGGGGCAACAAATATTGAAAACCTTTATGCTATTGGAGAGGTTGCTTGTACTGGAGTTCATGGGGCGAACAGACTTGCTAGTAATTCTTTGTTGGAGGGGCTGGTGTTTGCAGACAGGGCTTTTTATGCTATTAAAAACAAAATAAGCAAGTTTGAAAAAAGCAAGATTTTATTGGATCAGGTTCCTGTAACTAATTTTTCCAATATTGCAGATGAATTTACCTTGCAATATTTAAAAAATAAAGTTCGACAAATAATGTGGAACGATGCAGGTATTATCAGGAACAAAGCAAATATGACCTCGGCTTATAGAAGTTTGGATCAAATCGAACATACCATAAACGGTTTGTGTCATAGATATAAACCCTCAACTAATCTTTTTGCTTTAAGAAATATAGTAATCACGGCAAAACTCATCATGGATGCTGCAATAAAAAGAAACAACAGTATAGGTTCTCATTATATTGAGAATAAATCAGTTGTTAAGAATAAAGATCAGGTGTTGGTTTGATCTTCTAAACACCATTCTGCATAGGATGAAGCCGTTTCGTATAGTCGCAGATTTTGCAATTGAATATTATTAGGAAGTTTTTCATTTAAAACCCTAGCGAAATCAGTGAGTAAATTTTCACAAGTTGGTTGGTAATTCGTAAATACAACTTTTTGTTCTAGCCCTTTTAAGGTTTCAATTAATGACTTATCAACCCTTGCAGGTAAGATTAATGCGTGGTCGAGATTGTTTATGATTTCTTCGTTTACTAAATCTTTTATTATGGAAAACTCCAACACCATACCATTATTAGGGTCGCTGTCATTATTAATTGGCACACCTTTTACGGTCACGTGTAATTCGTATGAATGGCCATGAATGTTTTTACAAGGACCATTATAACCCAAGAGTAAATGTGCCGACTCAAAGCGAAAAATTTTTGTAATTCGAATCATTAGGACGAAGTAACCCGAACAGGCGTTAGTTTAAAATGACAATAGTCATTTTTTGTTTTATGAAATAAATACATTTATATTTGTTGTCTTAAAGTGATTTGACATGCCTAACTATATTATTAAACCGGCAATTATTTTTGTAATAATTCTACTCGCCATACCATCATTGATATTGGCGCAACCCTCATTTGGTAGTTCTCTAAATGATACGTCTACTCCAATTGATTCGCAAACGCTATTGCTTGCGTCAGGAGGTGTTGTTTACGCATTTCATAAAATAAGAGAGAGTAGAAGAAAGAAATAATAAATAGA
>CANKGI010000035.1 GCA_947481365.1 Bacteroidota bacterium
TTCTAACAGAATAATTATTACTGTAACTACTTTATTTTTTACCATTTTTGCGGTTATAAATAATCCACATAGAAAGAAAATTTGAGACAAATTATTACCATACTGCGATTTTTTGTGCTACTTATTATGAGCTTAATTTGCCTAAAGCTTGATGCACAAAATATTCCTGCATCAAAGTCGAACAAGTACACAATTAGCGGATATATTAAAGATTCGTTAAGCGGAGAAAATTTGATTGGCTCGGCAATGTATATTAAAGAGTTAAAATTTGGCTGTGCCGCAAATGCTTATGGATACTATGTTATCAGTGTTCCTCCAGGAAATTATACAATCGTTTATACCTATATAGGTTACCGAAATAAAGAAACAAAAGTTTCGGTTGGCAAAAACTTGAATCTCAATATTGGCTTAACAGTGTTGTCTTTTCAATCAGAAGAAGTAATTGTAAATGCCGAACGTACAGATAGAAATGTAAAGAGTACCGAAATGAGCCGCATTGAAGTGACTGGCGAAACCATTAAATCGCTTCCAGTTGTATTTGGCGAACCTGATTTACTGAAAGCAATTACATTGCTGCCGGGCATTAAATCAGGTGGTGAAGGCAGTACAGGTTTTTATGTGCGTGGCGGTGGGCCCGATCAAAATCTGGTGATGATGGATGAAGCTGTTGTTTATAATCCTTCGCATTTACTGGGTTTTATGTCGGTGTTTAATACCGATGCAGTAAAAAATATTGAAGTAATAAAAGGCGGAATGCCAGCAAATTATGGTGGCCGACTTTCGTCTATTTTAAATGTGAATATGAAAGAAGGCAACAACCAGAAATATGTTTTGAATGGTGGTGTTGGTTTAATTTCATCACGACTTTCATTCGAAGGTCCTATCAAAAAAAATAAAAGTTCGTTTATTGTATCGGCTCGGAGAACCTATATTGATGCACTTGTTCAGCCATTTCTTTCAACAGAATACAAAGGTAACGGGTATTATTTTTATGATGTAAATGCCAAGATGAATTATATTTTTTCGGATAAAGACCGATTGTATCTTTCGTTTTATCTCGGAAGAGATGTGTTTAATTTTACCAGCCCTCAAAATAAAGACATCAATTTTAACATCACTTGGGGAAACACCAGTTCAACACTTCGGTGGAATCATATTTTTAATAGCAAATTGTTTTCAAATACGAGTTTAATTTATAACCGATACGACCTCAGTAATCAATTTACTTTTGGCTCAGGCTCATCACAAATTCAGTTTCAGGCATCAAGTGGCATACAAGATTGGACGCTAAAATCCGACTATCAGTTTCATGCTTCAAACAAGCACGGAGTTAAATTTGGCGGGCAATATATTTTTCACACTTTTAAACCCGGTATAGCCAGTGGCTCATCGGGCACAGTAAATTTTAGTGAGCAAATTATTAATAAATATGCGCACGAATTAAATTTTTATTTGATGGACGAATGGCAAATTACACATCGGTTTTCGGCAAATGGTGGTGTGCGTTATGTGTTGTTCGATCAGGTTGGTCCTTACACTCAATATGAATATGACGATCGAAATTTAAAAACAGGTGTTTCACAAAGTTGGGGCACCAATCAATCAATAGCATTTTACGATGGATTTGAACCTCGCTTGGCTTTAAATTATTTACTCAATGAGCGTTCTTCTATCAAAGCATCGTTTACCAAAACGTATCAATTTTTAAATCTGGCAACAACATCGGGTGCATCATTCCCTTCCGATTTGTGGATACCAAGTTCGAAACTCGTAAAGCCACAAGAAGCATATCAATATGTTTTAGGTTACTACCGAAATTTTAATGAAAACGAATACGAAACTTCTGTTGAAACCTATTACAAGCCCATGTACAATCAAATTGAATTTAAGCCCGGAACGCGATTGTTTTTTAATCAGAATTTAGATGCTGCAGTTGTTGAAGGACAAGGATTATCGTATGGTATAGAGTTTTTTGTGAAAAAGAAATTTGGAAAAACTACCGGATGGATTGGTTACACATGGAGCAAAACAACACGTCAGTTTGATGACTTAAATGGCGGACAAGCTTTTTATTTTAGATACGACCGCACACATGATGCTTCTCTTGTTATTACACAACAACTAAGTAAAAAATGGTCGGGTACAATTGTGTTTGTTTACGGTACAGGAAACGCTGTAACACTGCCTGTAGGAAGATATGCATTTGATGTTGGGTACGATCCGGTTTTGCAAAAGCCCAAATACACGTATGTTGATTTGTATGATAAAATAAATGATTTCCGTTTGCCCGATTATCATCGCATGGATGTTTCGTTTACTTATATCAGGAAGAAAACAGAGAAGTGGGAATCATCGTGGAATTTTTCTGTTTATAATGTTTACAACCGAGCCAATCCGTATTTTATTTATTTCGAACCGAACGTAGATAACGGAACTGTTAAAGCAAAAATGGTTTATCTGTTTCCGATTTTGCCTTCGGTGGCTTGGAATTTTAAGTTTTAGTAATGAAGTTATTTGTTGATTGGTTATTAAGTTAATGAAAGAAAAAAATAAAATTAGTTGGTACATTTTTTTAATTGCAATACTGCTTACGGCTTGCGAAAAAGAAATTACTGTTGACTTGCCTGTAAGCACACCACAGTATGTTGTTGAGGCATCCATCAATCAAATTTTTCCATCGCTTAATTATGTTTTTATTTCGAAAACAGTTGATTATTTCAATCCCGATTTAACGATGCGCGGAGTGAGTGGAGCAACAGTTTATATTACCGAAGGAACAATTACAGGAACCGATACTTTATTTACCGGAACCAAAACATTGCTTAAAGATTTATCATCCACACCCGGGTTTGATACTTTGTTTAAAGGCTTAAGCGGAATTTATTTTAACGGAAACTTATTGGGCAAAGTAAACACAGCCTATTTACTGGAGATTTTGTTGCCCGATGGAAAAGTTATTAAAGGTAAAACTTACATTCCTAAAGTTGTACCAATCGATACAGTAACTTACGAAATACGAAACCAATCATACAATCACAAAGGCAAACGCGATGCATTTGTAACACTATATTATACCGATCCGCCCGAACAAAATAATTACCGCATGGCAATTTATACCTCGAGCGATTCGCTGATGCTTGGTTGGGGAACTTCCGATAGATTGAGAACATTTGACGATCAATTTCTGAATGGCGAACCGAGAATTTTAAATTTTAATAACTCTTATTCGGAAGGCGATACGGTGAATATTTATTTCAATTCAATTGGCCGAAAAGAATTTTTATTCTGGCAATCGTTTTCGGCAGCTGCAAATAATGGCGGACCGTTTGCCACGCCTGTTCAGGTAAAATCAAATATTACCGGAGCAATCGGTTCGTTCACCGGTTTTGGCTGCAGCTACAGGCAAGTTATTTTGAAGTGATATTTTAAACTTATCAAAGCACATCAAGCTGATGCAACTTCTATTATTTTAATTCTTTGATATATTTTCTTTCTTCTATTTTTCTATAAACAACTTCCAACTTCATTATTGATATTTCCATTTCATCATTTATTATCAAGCGGAATTTATTTTATAAAAGTGATTACGAATGAAGGTGTGAGTTCTCAAAAATTATTAATCAATAATTAGCTTCCGTTTAGTAGTTTGGCTAAAGCCACCATTTTGTTTGTTATTATTCCACGCCCTGAAGGACGTGGCAATAAACCCTTCAACTATGTAAAGCTTCGTTGAATAAAACACTTCCCACTTTTTACATTCAATTTGTTTTGACAATTTAATTTTTGCTATATTTGATTAGTGAGAAAATCTACTATAAATTATCTTGATTTTGAAGTTGATAAATTAACACGTTCAATTGAAAACGTGGTTACAGGAGATAGTTTTCCTACAGAAATAGTACATTTAACAAAATCAGATTTTAAAACATTATCAAAGAATAGTGGGTGGAAATTTGACTGGAAAAAAGAGTTGAATTCAGCTGATAGAGAAGTTTATAAACTCACTATTCAAAATAATCCAACAGTTATACAAGCATTAATGAGTTTAAGAATTGAAGATTCATATATTTATATGCCTTTAATTGAAAGTGCATCATTTAATAGAGGAAAAGATAAAATGTATTTAGGTGCTCCCGGTAACTTACTTGCTTTTGCTTGCAGACTTTCGTTTCAAAAAGGGTTTGATGGTTTTGTTTCTTTTCATGCAAAAAGCAAACTTATAAATCATTACGAAAAAACTTTAGGTGCATTCCACTTTGGCGGGCTTCTGATGATAATAAATACAAATGCTGCAAAACATTTAGTTAACAAATATTTTAAATCATAACAAAATGGGACTAATTAAAGAACCTTTAGATGTGGATTTTGAAGTTGATCCAAGACCTTTAACCGAAGAAGAAAAAAAACAAATAAGCAATTATATCAAAGCTTATAAAGCAAAACATTCTTCAGAAAAATCTGATGTAAAGCTAACTTCACAAATTTCAAAAAGCAGGAAGAAGGTATCTGTCTGAGTTTGAAGTGCTGTCAGGTGTTTCCACCTTATATTTTTTTGATAAAGCCTAATTCTCATTTTTATTTCTTCCACGCCCTGAAGGACGTGGCAAACAATCAAACTCCAAACAGCAAACTTCCCACTTCCCACTTCTTTTTTCTATAAACAACTTCCCACATCCAACTTCTAACTTCCAACATCCCACATCCAACTTCCCACTTCTAACATCCCACTTCATTGTTGATATTTCCATTTCATCGCACACACATTTCAGATTAACTTCGCCACGTGGATTATTTAGAATTATTGAACGAGTCGCAGCGGGCGGCAGTTGTGCAAATGGACGGTCCGGTGATGATTATTGCCGGTGCGGGTTCGGGAAAAACGCGTGTGCTTACCTATCGCATTGCACACATGATAAAAAATGGTGTCGACCCATTTAGCATTCTCTCGCTCACTTTTACCAACAAAGCAGCAAAAGAAATGCGCGATAGGATTTATAAAGTTGTTGGTGGAGATGCTCGCAATTTATGGATGGGAACTTTTCACTCCATTTTCTCACGCATTTTGCGAATAGAACATGATAAAATTGGTTACCCACGAAATTTTACCATTTACGATTCTGATGACTCGAAAAGCCTTATCAAATCAATTGTAAACGAAATGAAGCTGGATGATAAAATGTATAAACCATCAGCTATTTTAAACAGGATTTCGGCAGCAAAAAATGCATTGGTAAAATCGGCAGAGTATAATTCGAATGATGAAAATACGCAGTACGATGAATCATCGGGTAAACCAAAATTCGGACAAATATTTTCGACCTACGAGCAACGTTGTTTCAGAGCTGGTGCCATGGATTTTGACGATTTGCTCATCAAAACATACGAGTTGTTTCATAATTTTCCTGATGTGGTAAATAAATATCAACATCAGTTTAAATACATCATGGTTGATGAGTTTCAGGATACCAATCATGCCCAATATGCCATCATTCGCAAGTTGGCAAAAGTGCACGAAAATATTGCTATTGTTGGCGATGACGCACAAAGTATTTATGCTTTTCGTGGTGCAACAATTAAAAATATTTTAAACTTTCATAATGATTTTCCCGATACAAAAGTTTTTAAACTCGAGGAAAATTATCGTTCAACAAAAACAATTGTTAACGCTGCCAATTCAATTATCAGTCAAAACAAAGATCAGATTCAGAAAAAGATTTTTACTTCCAATGAAGTTGGCGAACGTATCCGTGTTTTTCGTGCATTGACAGATAACGAAGAAGGAAAAATGGTGGCATCATCTATTTTTCAAGAGAAGATGAATACGCACATCATGAATCGCGATTTTGCCATTTTGTATCGTACCAATGCACAAAGCAGGGCGATGGAAGAAGCATTGCGTAAAATAAATATTCCTTATAAAATTTATGGCGGACTTTCATTTTATCAGCGCAAAGAAGTAAAAGATTTGATTGCGTATTTCCGTGTGGTTATTAATCCCAGTGATGAAGAAGCGTTGAAAAGAATTATCAATTTTCCTGCACGAGGCATTGGTAAAACTTCGCTCGATCATTTGGCGGTTCTCGCAAATCAGCATCAAAAAACCTGGTTTGAAATTATGGAAAGTGCTCATCAATATGGATTGAAATCGGCAGGTACATTAGCTGATTTTGTGATGATGATAAGAAGCTTTCAAACCATGTTGAACAAGCAGGCTTATGACGTTGCCATGCATGTTGCAAAACAATCGGGATTGCTTAAAAATTTGTACGAAGACAAAACGGTTGAAGGCATTGCACGTTACGAAAACATTGAAGAGTTATTAAATGGTATCAAAGAATTTTCTATTGATAATATTGTTGACGAAGATGGTGTGGTAAAAGCACGAACATTGCCCGAATATATGCAGGACATTGCTTTGCTAACCGATGCTGATAAAGAAAAGGATGAAGATTTTGATAAGGTTAGTTTGATGACTATTCATGCTGCAAAAGGTTTAGAGTTTAAAAATATTTATGTAGTTGGATTGGAAGAAAATTTATTTCCTTCACAAATGTCGATGAACAGCCGAAGCGAGTTGGAAGAGGAAAGACGCTTGTTTTATGTGGCCCTCACACGTGCCATGAAAAAATTAACACTTTCGTTTTCAACATCACGTTTCAAATTCGGAACGATGATTTCGTGCGAGCCAAGTAGATTTTTGCAGGAAATCGAACCCCAATATTTAAACATCGAAGGCATTTTAAATCCGGGCTACAGCGACCCAGCAAATAGAGGTTACCGACAAGAATCACCAAATAAATTTTACGAGAAAAAATACCCAAGTCGTAATCAAAAAAGTGCGAATGATAAAACAGAAAAATTACCACCTGTAGTTATTCCTAAAAATTTCAAACCGATAAACAGAGCAACTGCAGCTCCACAAAATATCGACCCAAATTTTATTGGCGATGATACATCAAATATGCAAGTTGGTCAAAAAGTTGAGCACCAACGTTTCGGGACAGGAACCGTGTTAACCATTGAAGGCACTGCAGATAGCCGCAAAGCAAATATTGATTTTGGCCCTATCGGTAAGAAAATGATCGTACTCAAATTTGCTAAATTGAAAATTGTAAATGGATAAAAAAATGAAACATATTGCAGTTTATTGTGGCTCATCAAAAGGCGATGAGGAATTTTTTTCGGAGTATGCAAAACAACTTGCACAGGTGATGCATAAAAATAATTTGAGTCTAGTTTATGGTGGAGGAAACGTTGGTTTGATGGGCGTGATTGCCGATGAGATGTTACGTTTGGGTGGCGAAGTAATTGGTGTTATTCCGAAACAACTTTTCGAATACGAAGTTGGACACAAAGGAATTACAGAACTCATTGTTGTTGGCAATATGCACGAACGGAAAATGAAAATTTTTGAATTGTGTGATGCATGCATTGCTATGCCAGGTGGCGTTGGCACGATGGAAGAAATATTTGAAGCATTCACTTGGACTCAACTTGGATTTCACCGCAAACCGGTTGGAGTATTAAACGTAAATGGTTTTTACAATTTGCTCGATGATTTGTTGAACAACATGGTTCAGCACAAATTTTTAAAGCAAGAACATAAAAGTGTTTTGCTTTTTGATGAAAACCCCGAATCGTTGGTCGACAGGATTATCAATTATAAATTTGAGTATAAAGACAAGTGGCTCTGAGCCAACATTTATCAACTGATGTCAAAACTTTTCTTACAGCAAAAATTGCTTAAATTGCGCTCACAATAAAAATTTACAGAATGAAAGAGTCGTTGGAATACAATACCGAACGAAATCACATGAACATTTCGGAATACGGCAGAAATATTCAGAAGATGGTTGAATATGCTGTTGCCGAAGCCGACCGTGAAAAAAGAAATCGTTTAGCACAAGCATTAATTGCTTTAATGGGAAACCTTAATCCGCATTTGCGTGATGTGGTTGACTATAAACATAAATTATGGGATCATCTTTTTATTATTTCAGATTTTAAACTGGATGTTGATTCGCCCTATCCTATTCCTACTCCTGAAACCATTTTTAGTAAACCCGAAACGGTTGGCTATACACAGCAGAAGATCAAGTTTCGTTTTTATGGTAAAAATGTAGAGTTGATGATTCAGAAAGCTATCGAAATGGAAGATGGACCAGTGAAAGTTGCGTACATCAATATGATAGGTTCATTCATGAAAAATGCTTGCCGCAATTGGAATGATGAAATGCTTGAAGACGACCAAATATTAACACACCTCGAAATGCTTTCGGGAGGAAAAATAAAATTGGTAGAAAAAGAAGGTGTAGAGTTCAAAAGTTTCGAACAACGCGGTGGTGGCAATATTCCAAGAAATAAAAATTTCAAACACCGAAACAATAATAATAACAACAACAACCAAAATCGAAACCGGAATAACAACCCGAATAACAACAACGGTGGTAAACAAAATTTTCGACCCTTTAAAAAAAATAACAACAACAATAATAACAGGGGCGTTTAAGCCTCTTTTTTTTGATATAAAATTTTATGGCAGATTACGACTTCAAAAAAATTGAAGAACACTGGCAAAACGAGTGGCGCAAAAACAAAATTTATAAAGTAACCGAAGATGTTTCGAAACCGAAATGTTATGTGCTCGATATGTTTCCATATCCTAGCGGAGCTGGCTTACACGTTGGTCATCCACTAGGTTATATTGCTTCTGATATTTATGCTCGTTACAAACGCTTAAAAGGTTTCAATGTGTTGCATCCGATGGGATATGATGCATTTGGATTACCAGCCGAGCAATATGCCATTCAAACCGGACAACATCCTGCAATTACCACCGAGCAAAATTTAAAACGCTATCGCGAACAATTAGATAAAATTGGTTTTTGTTACGATTGGGATAGAGAAGTAAGAACGTCCGACCCTAATTATTACAAATGGACGCAATGGATTTTTATCAAACTTTTTCATTCGTGGTATAATCCGAAAACTGATAAAGCCGAATCGATTGAAACTTTAATTGAAAAATTTCAGATTTCAGATTTCCGATTTCAGATTGATGGAGATGAAAAGAAATTTGATGAATTAACCGAGAAAGAGCAATCGGAAGTATTGATGGAATATCGTTTGGCATATCTTGCAGAAAGCTATGTAAACTGGTGTCCTCAGCTTGGAACTGTATTGGCAAACGATGAAGTAAAAGACGGAGTAAGTGAACGTGGTGGTTATCCTGTAGAGCGAAAATTAATGATGCAATGGAGCTTGCGAATTACCTCTTATGCTGATAGATTGCTTGAAGGACTTGACCGCATTGACTGGACAGAATCATTAAAAGAAACACAACGAAACTGGATTGGAAAAAGTGAAGGATGTTCAATTTCATTTTCAATTTTCAATTCTCCATTTTCAATTGAAGTATTTACGACAAGACCCGATACCATCTTCGGAGTTTCTTTTGTAACGCTTGCTCCCGAGCATGAGTTGGTTTTGCAAATTACTACACCAGATAGAAAAAAAGCTGTTGACGAATACGTGACCATTTCGAAAAACAGAAGTGAACGTGAGCGAATGGCTGATGTGAAAAAGATATCAGGAGAGTTTACCGGAGCATATGTTTTACATCCGTTTACTGGAAAACAAATACCGATTTGGGTTGGCGATTATGTTCTTGCAGGATACGGAACAGGTGCTGTGATGGCAGTTCCGGCACACGATTCGCGCGACTATGCATTCGCAAAACATTTTAATCTTGAAATTATTCGTGTTGTTCAGCCAGACGACAACAACTCCTTCCCCCTCGGGGAAGGTTGGGATGGGGCTTTTGATGAAAAAATTGGCGGTAAAAATATCAATTCCGATTTCTTAAATGGATTAGAAACGAAGGCTGCCATAAAAAAAGCAATCGAAGAAATTGAGCTTAAGGGTTTAGGAAAAGGAAAAACAAATTACCGTTTGCGCGATGCTATTTTTGGAAGACAACGTTACTGGGGCGAACCGATACCAATTTATTATGATAATGGAATCGCAAAAACAGTTGACGAAAAAGATTTACCAATTTTGTTACCTGAAGTAGATAAATATTTGCCGACTGAAACTGGAGAGCCACCTTTAGCAAGAGCCACCAACTGGAAATACAGGAAGCCCCTCTCTAGCTCTCCCCAAGGGGAGAGAACGTCTCCGTCATATCAAACTGCAGCCCCTTCGATGTGGGATTCTTTAAAGACGAATGCAAAAGAAAACAGGAAGAATCCAACAGAGGCTGAAAATGTTTTATGGCAACAATTGAAAGGAGAGAATCTTGGTGCTAAATTCAGAAGGCAACATGCAATTGGTTTTTACATTGCCGATTTTGTTTGTCTCGAAAAAATGTTGGTGATTGAAGTTGATGGAAAATATCACGAGCATCAAATTGTTGATGATCAATTGAGAGCAAATGACATCATTAATGAAGGTTTTGAAATCATTCGATTTACAAATGATGAAGTTTTATTTGATATAGATGAAGTTATTAAAAAGATCAAAGCACAACTTGAGTCATCATCACGCAAGACAACACAAGTCCTCCCCCACGGGGAGGATTTAGGTGGGGCTTATAACTTTGAACTTTCTACCATGCCGGGTTGGGCTGGTTCATCTTGGTATTTTTTACGTTACATGGACCCTGAAAATGAACATGAATTTGCGGCAAAAAATAAAGTTGATTACTGGCAACAAATTGATTTGTATTTGGGAGGAAGTGAGCATGCCACGGGTCATTTATTGTACTTCCGTTTTTGGACAAAATTTTTATACGACCTTGGTTTAATTCCATTTGACGAACCTGCAAAGAAGTTGATTAATCAAGGGATGATACAAGGTGTAAGCAGTTTTAAATATCAATTAAAATTTTTAGATGTTTTTGGTAAACCTAAAACAAATCCAGTAACATTATTTTTATCTAAAGGATGGGCTGACAAAGTTCTAAAAGGATTTATGCCGTATGATTTAAATGAAGTTATTATTCAACAATTAGGCAAAAGTATCTCAGAAAAAATTGGAATTGAAAAAGAGTTAGGAATGTTAGTTCTTACTTCACATGTTGATATTAATTATGTGAAGACTAACGAACTTGATATTGATATGTTCAAGAAAAGTTCCGATGAATATCTAAATGCAGAATTCATTTTGGAAGATGGAAAATATATCTGCGGTAGTGAAGTCGAAAAAATGTCCAAGTCCAAATACAATGTGGTAACTCCCGATTTGATTATTGAAGAATATGGAGCTGATACGTTGCGTTTATACGAAATGTTTCTTGGTCCACTCGAGCAAAGCAAACCATGGAGCACACAAGGCATTGAAGGTGTTCATCGTTTTCTTAGAAAGTTGTGGAAGTTGTTTTTTGTTGAAGGAAATTTAATTATAACTGATGACGAGCCGAATAAAAAGGAATTGAAATCTATTCATAAACTCATCAAAAAAGTAGGGGAGGATGTGGAAGGGTTTTCGTTCAACACTTCGGTAAGTTCGTTTATGATTTGTGTGAATGAATTTACGGATTTAAAGTGCAACAAGAAAAAAATATTATCAGATTATTTGATTTGTCTTTCGCCTTATGCACCGCATATTGCCGAAGAGTTGTGGAATGCTCTTGGAAATAATTCGAGCATTGTTACGGCAAAATTTCCTGAGTTTAAACCTGAATTTTTAATTGAAGATTCGTTTTCTTATCCGATATCAATAAATGGTAAACACCGTACCAATATTGAAATGGGAATGGAAATGCAACAATCGGAAGTTGAGCAACTGGTAATGAGTGATGAGATTGTTTTGAAATGGCTTGAAGGCAAACAGCCGAAGAAAATTGTATTTGTTAAAGGAAGGATTGTTAACGTGGTTGTTTAATATTAATTAGCTTTTTATTTTCTACTTTTTAATTTCTGCTACTGCATGTGATGCATCATTGCACCTAAAATAATAACGCTAATTGCAATGGCTTTAAATATTAATTGCGGCATTGCGATGGTCTTGTTTTTCATAACTTTTTTTAATTTATAAAAGCTATTACGTAAACACCGTGCCAAAAATTATAATTGGCGTGTTATATTTTTGTTAAGCCCTTTATTTACGGGCAAAGAAAATTTCAAGAATTTGTCAGTTTGAAGTTTAAACTGGAACAACTTCCAGTTTTGGCATAAATCTTTCAAGCATCTCCATCACCATCGCTTCAGCAACTTTTAACTCACGTTCAATCTCTTCTTTCGAAATTTTAAGTGTCTCAGCTTTTTGCTTGTAGTAGTTTATTCCATCAAGCAAATTGTTGCAAAAATTCTGATAATAGCGTGTTGCTTTTTTGTCGAGTTCCTCTTTTATTTCAGCAATTTCGCCTTTAAGGTAATCAACGTATAGATTTAATTCTTTGATAAAGAAGTGTGGACGATAACCATCTTTCAGCACACTCGATCTTCCGTAAATGTGATCAATCATTTCTTTTAAAGTTGAAACTTTATGGAAATAGACCACGTTTGGTCCGGGGCAAATAGTAACGCCCAACGACTTAGGTAATAAAGGTTTTTCGTTGTAAAGTGTTGTAGCAGCATTACACAATCCAACACATAAACATTCTTTTTCAAGAACTTTATCAATTTGTTTTTGGTGGTCAACTTTTGTTAAATGGAGCGATTCAATTTGCTCAATTTTTAGCTTTTGGTATTTTACCGATGCTGTACAAATAGGTTTTTCCGTAAATTCTGTATTGCTTTCTAATAATTTCTCTGGACAAGGACTTCCGGGATGTCCTTCTTCATAGCGTTTATATTTTTCAACTTCGGAACTTGTGTGTTTTAAATAATTAAATCGAACACCAAGTGGTGAGTTATGACTAAGTACAACATCATCTTCTTTCGAATTGCATAGCTGTTGTAAAGTTTCTTTATCAACTGTAGTTGCTTCTGGAACCAACAAAAATGGACTTCCCCATCCGGTTCCGTTTATTTCGTAATAATCTAATAGCAAACTATTTTCAACTGCATTTCCAATTCCACCTTGTGCAGTAATTTTTACTTCGGGAATCATTGCAGGAATTTCTTTTCCTTTTTCAGCCAATCCTTTGCAATACGTATCAAAAAGATCCGTTGAAAATTCGTTACGCTTCGTTTTAAATTCTTCAAGAATTGGTCCCATCAAAAATCCTTCGGTGGCAAAAGCATGTCCACCACAATTCAATCCCGATTCAATTCTATATTCAGAAACCCAAATTCCTTTTTTTGCTAAATATTTTCCTTGTATTAAAGCTGAACGGTAATCGCTTACTTTGATGATTATTTTCTTTGCAAAACCATCTTCAGTTTTTTGAGTAAACTCGTCAAACTTCTCTAGGTAATTGTACAAACGAGGATTCATACCTGCAGAAAATACAACTGATGAATTTTTTAAATTGCTGTTTGCATAACCTCTCAATGCGGTAATGGCATCCGAACCATCTTCAATCAGTTCGCCATTTTTATCGTATTGGTTCTTATCAACCTTCGTCATGATGTTCACATCAATGCATCCAGGTTTCATTTCTAAGAGTAAACGCTTTTGTAGTTCTTTTTTTAGTTTATCGTCATTGGTTTCAGTCATCGACAAATAAACCTGTTTCAACTTGCTGTTATCGGGCAACATTTCGAAATACTGAACAAGCTCCGAACCTGTTTCGAAAGCCGATTGTTTCAATTTTTCAAATTGCTCGTGAACAATTTTATTGACCAAATTCAAGTAATCTGTTATCCGTTTTGCACGGTAATCAACTTCTTTATTGGTAATTGGAGTATATGTTTGTTGGTATTGTTTATAGTAGTATTCACGCATCCTTTCAACCAGCGAATCTTCGATGATAGAAATAACGGATGAGATTCCGAAACGTGCAACTTTTATTGGCGTATCGATGGTGTACGAAATGCCCATTACCGGAATATGAAATGTATGTGTATTTTTCGACATGCTTCTTTTTTAAATCTGCTTTAAACCGAACGTTGCGAATATAGGTTATAAATCGTTATAAACAGCGCTCCTTCAAGATATCAGTTCCTTCGCGGCTTCTATCACTTTTTCGGAAGGGTTTGCACCATGTAACATCCTTGCAATCTCTTCTATATGTTCTTTTTCGTTCAGTTTTTTGATATGTGTTTGTGTTGATGATTTATTGCTTGTTTTATAGACGTAAAAATGAGCATCGGCTTTTCCGGCAATTTGCGGCAAATGGGTGATAGCAATTACCTGATGTTTTGCTGCATGTTTTTTAATTACTTGCGAAACTTTTAATGCGGCTTCGCCCGAAATTCCTGTATCAATCTCATCAAAAACAATACTTGGCAATGCCACTTTATCACTTATCAGCGATTTAATGCATAGCATCAGCCTGCTTAATTCTCCACCTGAGGCAACTTTATTTAACTGTAAAAATTGCGAACCGGTGTTTGCTGCAAAAAGCAAATTGATTTTATCAATTCCATTTATGCTCAGTACATTATTAACAATATTTTCGATTTTTAGTTTTGCATCGGGCATTTGCACTTCTTTAAGCAAAGCATTGATGTTTTTTTCGATTACAGGAATGGCTTTATTTCGTTTGCCAGATAAAGTTGCAGCTTGTTTTTCAAGTAATGATTTTTTAGTAGCAAGTTCTTTTTCTTTCTTTTCAATTTCGGTTTGCAAACTGCCGATTGCATCCAAGTCAAGTTGAAATTTTTGTTGTATGGCAAGCAATTCGGTACAATTATTTACACGATGTTTTTTTTGCAGATTGAAAATGATCAATAACCGATTTTCAATTCTGAGCAATTCATTTGGGTTGGCTTGCGTGCTTTGTGCAATTTGGTCGAGCTCGGCAGCTACATCTTTTAATTCGATGAGTGATGATTCGATGCGCAAAATTAATTCATCAATTTTTTGAAAATGTTTTGCAGCTGGTGATAAAACCGATTTTAGATTTCGCAAATTTTCGGTGATAGACTGTTCATCTGCATCGAGCAAACGACTTGCATTACCGGCAGATTGCTCGATGATTTCGGCATGACTCAGCACCGATAAATTCTTTTCCAGTTCTTCCTGTTCGTTTTCGGTAATGGCGGCTTGTACAAGTTCATCTAACTGAAACCGAAAATAATCTTCGTCTTTTCGCGATTTAGCTTCCTGTTCCATCAATGTGTTCAGTTCTTTTACCAACAATTGATATTGATGAAAAGCTTGCTGATAATCAAAAACCAATTCTTCGGTTTCGGCAATGGCATCAATAATGGATAATTGAAAATCACTTTCGTTCAACTCCAGTGTTTCGTGTTGCGAAACAATATCGATGAGCTTTGTGCCAAGCTCTTTTAGCAACGTTAAATTTACAGGAGTATCGTTGATAAACGCCCGTGATTTTCCGTTGGCAGAAATTTCTCTGCGAATAATGCAGGTGTTATCGTAATCGAGTTCGTTGGTTTCGAAATAATTTTTTAAGCGATAACCGCTGATATTGAATGTTCCTTCCACCACACATTTTTCTTCCACATTCATCAGCACTTTTGTGTCGGCACGCTCGCCAAGTATAAGCCCCAAAGCGCCCATCAGTATTGATTTTCCGGCACCTGTTTCACCGGTAATGATATTTAGTTTTTTGTCAAACTCAATATCAACCTCGTTGATGATGGCGTAATTGGATATGTGAAGATGGGTTAGCAATTGTTAATTTCTAAATCGTAATTTTCAAATTGAAAGTTCTCAAAAATAAATGATGTGAGGGAATAAATGAGGTTGTGTGAAAAAATAATTATTTGTGAATATCAAATCTGCCATCAGTAATGTGGATGGTGTCTTTTTTATCGTTCGAATAAGTATCGAATGCAAATGTGCCAGAGAAGACACCTTGTTTAAAATCAACTCGTGTAAAATGAATAAAGCCACTGCTAATTGTATCAGTTATAAAATATTTTTTTAATTGTAAAAATTGTCCTCGTTGCACACTTAAAAAATTAGTTGGTAATATATAATAGCATGTATCATAAATTGGGTTAACCCATATACTAACAAACTCACTTCTAGTATCGTTATATCCTTCAATTCCAATCTGATTTCCGCTAAGGTCTGCATTTACTCCTGGTTGAAAAGAACCGTTTTGTGGCAACCAAACTTTTCCATTCACTCTGCAACCAAAAGTGTTTTGTCCAGTGGTTGTTATAGCTGGTAGGCAAGTATCGCAAGTTGTTGGTTGTGGTAAAGGTGTGGGTGTTGTGGTGTTATTTTTTTTGCATGCTGCAATAAAAAGTGTAAGCACAAAAGCAGCAAATAAAAAATATGAAGTTTGTTTTTTCAAAGCAGAAGATTTGATACACAAATGTTAATCAAAAAAATGAAAGCGTGAAAATTATTTAATTCTTCAATTGCCCCATCGGGGCAAAAGCTTGGTAAAGAAAGTATGACACGACATTTTGTTTTGTCCCTTCGGGACAAGACTTTTCTTTGGTTGATTTTTTTACCAAGCTGTTGTTCCTACGGAACAAAATAAAAAAATAATTTGAGGTAGATTCTTTTTTTACAGATTCCTCACTGCGTTTCGGAATGACAATGTTTGATTGGAAAGAAGGCGCGCTTCGCGCGCCCATATACATCCCCGTGAATGTGTCATTCCGAACGCAGAGAGGAATCATTAAACGACAAACTGTTTTGTGTGAAAAATAATTATTTATGAATATCAAATCGTCCGTCAGTAACGTGTATAGTATCGTTTTTATCGTATGAATAAGTATCAAAAGCAAATGTACCAGAGAAGACGCCTTGTTTAAAATCAACTCTTGAAAAATGAATATAACCTGTTCTCAAACTGTCTGTAATGTAATATCTGTTTGCTATATATTGCCCTCTAGCTGTAATCAAATCGTATTTAGGAAATTTGTAATAACACGTATCGTAAATTGGGTTAAGCCATATACTAACATAGTCAACTCTTGTATCATTATACCCACCTATTCCAATCTGATTTCCAAAAAGGTCTGCATATACACCAGGTTGAAAAGAACCGCCTTGTGGCAACCAAACTTTTCCATTCACTCTGCAACCAAAAGTGCCTGCACCGTTTGTTGTTATTGGTGGTAAACAAGTATCGCAAGTTGTTGGTTGTGGTAAAGGTGTGGGTGTTGGTGTGGTGTTATTTTTTTTGCATGCTGCAGTAAGTAGTATCAGCATAAGAGTAGTAAATACAAAGTATGAAGTTTGTTTTTTCAAAGCAGGTAATTGGTATACAAATGTTAATCAAAAAAATGGTAAAGTGAAAATTAATTTTGGCAGATTCTTTTTTGCAGATTCCTCACTGCGTTTCGGAATGACAATGTTTGATTGGAAAGAAGGCGCGCTTCGCGCGCCCATATACATCCCCGTGAATGTGTCATTCCGAACGCAGAGAGGAATCCTTAAAAGACAAACTATTTTGTGTGAAAAAATAATTATTTATGAATATCAAATCTGCCATCGGTAATGTGGATGGTATCTTTTTTATCGTAAGAATATGTATCGAATGCAAATGTGCCGGAGAAGACGCCTTGTTTAAAATCAACTCTAGTAAAGTGTATATAACCTGTTTCTAAAGTGTCAGTAATATAGTCTTTATTAGTTAAATATTGCCCTCTTGCTGTAATCAAGTCGTATTTAGGAAATTTGTAATAGCAAGTATCATAAATTGGATTTAGCCAAATACTAACCCAA
>CANKGI010000036.1 GCA_947481365.1 Bacteroidota bacterium
GCCTGTATACAAACGCTTTTAAACGTATCGATTTTGGGTGGACGATTGATACAATTATTGATAACGATTTGCATATCTCTCACCACATATCCAACATTTACATCTTTATATCCAAGCGGAACATATGGAACAGGAATGCGTCTCCATTCATTAATTCTAATGGCAACATTATAAATATCGCCACCATTATTTGTAGCTATTGGCGGTGTGTTCCAAATTAAATCTCCTGTTTGAGGATTGATGCTGATGTTACTTGGAGTTTGATACCATGGAACCTCTGAATTGGTTGCCATTTTAGGCGGAATGAGTGTATATGATAAGCTGTCTCCATCAGGGTCGTGTGCACCAGGATTGTGAATGTATAAAAAACCGGCACAGCCTTTATCAACAGGAGGAATGAGTAATACAGGCGACTGATTAACACCTATCGAACCATCAATGAATAAGTAGGTTTCTACATAAAATGCGTAGTCGGATGAAAATCCAAAGTTGATATTTTTTATTCCGTTTATTCGGTTTGGGTCGGTTAAGCTAATGGTATATCCACCATCAGTTTGATATGTATGGTATGAAATGTATACGCTTCTACGCATATATAATGCCTCGATTATAGTTGTCGAGTCACGATAAACATCTGCTGATGTACCATCACCATACGAAATAGTTACTTTACCTGTAGATTGGTCGGCACTGGATGTTGGGTCGGTATAGGTCAATGCCTTTATCATGTAAGTTTTACCCGAAATCCATGAGTATGTTATTTCTCCTGCACGATAATGCGAAGCAAATGCATTATACCCTAAAGTAATGAATGCAAAAACATAAAGGAAACGAATGTGCCTAAAAAGCAATATCAAAATACGGTAAACTAGCTTGTACAAAGTAAGTAATAACTATTTAAAGACGGGTAAAAATATAAAATAGTTGCATAAAAAATCCTGTTAATAAAATACTAACAGGATTTTAATGAGCGTGTTAATTAGCAATTACATTTTTTCGGAGCAAAGCTGTGCACCTAAATATTCGCGATTCATGCGTGCAATATTTTTTAAAGAAATACCTTTAGGACATTCTGCTTCGCAAGCACCAGTGTTTGTACAAGCACCAAATCCTTCAGCATCCATTTGAGCAACCATGCTTAATACACGGGTTTGTTTTTCGGGTTGGCCCTGAGGTAACAAAGCTAATTGAGAAACTTTAGCCGACACAAACAACATGGCTGATGCATTTTTACAAGCAGCAACGCAAGCTCCACAACCAATACAAGCAGCAGCAGCAAATGCTTCGTCAGCATTGTCTTTCGAAATGGCGATGTTGTTGGCATCTTGAGCATTTCCGGTATTTACCGAAATATATCCTCCGGCAGCAATAATTCTGTCGAAAGCAGTACGGTCAACAATTAAATCTTTTATTACAGGAAAAGCCTGAGCTCTCCATGGCTCTACAACAATGGTATCTCCATCTTTAAACGAACGCATGTGCAATTGGCAAGTTGTAATACCTTCCTTTGGTCCGTGCGGACGGCCATTAATGAACATGCTGCACATTCCACAAATACCTTCGCGGCAATCATGGTCGAATGCAATGGGCTCATTATTTTCAGAAACCAATCGTTCATTTAATACATCGAACATTTCGAGGAACGACATATCAGGTGAAACATCACCAACTTTATATTCGGCAAGTTCTCCTTTGGCGTTTGAGTTTTTTTGTCTCCAAACTTTTAGTGTAATATTCATATTTCCACTCATATATTTTTTATTTGATGATTAGGTGATTTGACAATTTGACAATTATTAAACCACACAATTTTTATTATTTTAAAATGATCACATCAACACATTATCAAATTATCACATTATTATTTGTATGAACGTTGAGCAATCTTAATGTTCTCGTATATCAATTCTTCTTTATGAAGTTCAAAATTGTTTTCACCGCCTTTGTATTCCCAAGTAGCAACGTATGCAAAATTATCGTCATCACGTTTTGCTTCACCTTCTTCTGTTTGGTATTCTTCACGGAAGTGACCACCACATGATTCGTTTCTGTTTACTGCGTCCATACACATTAACTCACCAAGTTCGAGGAAATCGGCAACACGTCCGGCTTTTTCCAATTCAGGATTTAAGTCATCGGCAGTTCCTGTAACACGAAGGTCTTTCCAAAACTCTGCACGTAAAGCACGAATTTCATCAATGGCTTCTTTCAGGTGTTTTTCATTTCTTCCCATTCCACATTTATCCCACATGATTTTTCCAAGCTTCTTGTGAAAATGATCTACCGTTTTTGTTCCTTTTATGTTTAATAATTTATCAATTCTCTCTTGCACATTTTTCTCTGCTTCAACAAATGCTTCGTGATCGGTTGGAATTGCTTTTACGGCAATTTCTTTAGATAAATAGGCACCAATTGTATAAGGAATAACAAAATAGCCATCAGCCAAACCTTGCATCAAAGCTGATGCTCCCAAACGATTTGCTCCGTGATCTGAGAAATTAGCTTCACCTAAAGCATATAATCCCGGAACGGTTGTCATCAAATTATAATCAACCCAAAGTCCGCCCATTGTATAGTGAACTGCAGGATAAATTTGCATCGGTTCTTCATAAGGATCAACACCGGTAATTTGTTTATACATATCAAAAAGATTTCCGTATTTCTCTTTGATAACATCTTTACCCAATCTTACAATTTCATCTTCTGACGGATTATGAATTCCTTTTTTAGTGGCTTCTGTTCTTCCGTAGCGTTTCGTATTGAAAGTGAAATCGAGATAAACGGCTTCACCTGTTTTATTAACTCCGTAACCGGCATCACATCTTTCTTTTGCTGCACGCGATGCAACATCACGAGGAACTAAATTTCCGAAAGCAGGATATCTTCTTTCCAAATAATAATCGCGTTCTTCTTCAGAAAGTTGAACGGCTCTTTTCTTTCCGGTGCGAATTGCTTCAGCATCTTCTTTTAATTTTGGAACCCAAATTCTTCCATCGTTTCTTAACGATTCACTCATCAAAGTTAATTTCGATTGATGGTCGCCTGAAACAGGAATACAAGTTGGATGAATTTGTGTGAAACAAGGATTGCCAAAGTATGCGCCTTTTTTGTGAGCTTTCCATACCGCAGTGGCGTTTGAACCCATTGCATTGGTTGAAAGGAAAAATACATTTCCATAACCGCCTGTACAAAGTAAAACCGAATGTCCAAAATGTCTTTCTAATTTTCCGGTAACCAAATCACGAGCGATGATTCCTCTGCATTTTCCGTCAATCATAACGATGTCGAGCATTTCGTGACGAGAGAAAGATTCTATTTTACCAGAACCTACTTGGCGTTGCATTGCTGAATATGCTCCTAATAAAAGTTGCTGACCGGTTTGTCCGGCTGCATAAAACGTACGTTCTACCTGAGTTCCACCAAACGAGCGATTGCTTAATAAGCCTCCGTATTCGCGAGCAAAAGGTACACCTTGCGCAACACATTGGTCGATAATATTATTGCTCACTTCGGCCAAACGATGAACGTTTCCTTCACGAGCACGGTAATCGCCACCTTTTATGGTATCATAAAATAAACGATGAACCGAATCACCATCATTGGTGTAATTTTTTGCGGCATTTATTCCACCTTGAGCAGCAATTGAATGTGCTCGTCTTGGTGAATCCTGAAAATAAAATACTTTAACTTTATAACCGAGCTCGGCTAATGCAGCAGCAGCTGAAGCCCCAGCTAATCCCGATCCAACAATAATAATTTCGAGATTCCTTTTGTTTGCCGGATTAACAAGTGCAACTGATGATTTGTACTTTGTCCATTTTTGGTCTATCGAACCTTCCGGTATTTTAGCATCTAATTTTGACATATATTTAAAGGATAACGGTTTACAAATTATTTAATGAATCCCATGAAAATTGCAAGAGGCATTAATGCAAAAATGAATGGGATAATGAATGAATACAGCTTTCCGCAAGTTTGGATAAACGGAGTATACTTACTATGGTTTAATCCTAAAGTTTGGAAAGCCGATTGAAATCCGTGCATTAAATGATAAAAAAGTGAAATGACACCGAGTTCATAAATTGCAACAAATATTGGGTTGCTAAATATCTCTTTTAGTTCTTCAAATGAATTGTGTTCATTACCTGAGAACAAAGCGATTTTAGTTGGCACCCAGAAATGTCTCAAATGGATGATTAAAAATAATAATAACAAAGTTCCAAGAAGACCCATTGAACGCGAATACCATTTACTATTGGCCTTACCATTAGTAACAGCATATTTGATTGGCCTTGATTTGTTGTTCAAATTCATTAGGATAAATGCCCTAATAATATGAAGCAATAGTCCGGCAAATAGCACAATTTCAACTATTCTGATAACAGGATTGGTTGACATAAACTTTGCACCCATGTTGAATACTCTTCCTCCATCGTTAAGGAAAATGAGGGCATTTAAAAAACAATGAACAACTAAAAAACTAATCAGGAATAAGCCTGTAATAGACATAATAAATTTCTGACCAATTGAAGAACTAAACATTTTTGATAACCAATTCATATTATTTTGTTTTTATGTTATTAGCGAGGCAAATTTATAAATAGTGACACAAAAACTTCAAATAAATTTTGAGTAGATTGTAATTGGCTCAAATACCTTATTTTGCAAGCGTTTACATTGTTTTTTAGTGGTACAATGAAACATGAGAAAAATCATAAAAAAAGATAAATTATATATAATGCAATAAAAGGACTACATTTGACCCTCATAATAAGTAAACCCGGAGGTTAAACTCCATTTTTTTATAATAAACAACAAACAATCAATGAGCACACAACAAACAGGAACTGTAAAGTTCTTCAACAGAGAAAAAGGTTTCGGATTCATCAAGCATGATGATTCAGCAACAGAAACATTTGTACACCAAACTGGTCTTATCCATGAAATACAGGAGAACGACAAAGTTAGATTCACTTTAGAAAAAGGTAAAAAAGGAATGAACGCTGTAAATGTAGAGCGTATTTAATTTTATAAACCTTAGTTTTGAAAAACATGTTCGGAAGCGAACATGTTTTTTTTTGCCCAAAATATTCTGCACAACAGTTTTTTTATTGTTCCTGCTTATTACTTTTGACAACCAAATTATCTCGAAGTGTATAAAATTTTATTACGTGTTTTATTTCTATTGTCACCCGAAAATGCTCATTCGGTAGTAATGAATTTGTTGAAGGTTATTTTAAAACTCCCAATGATGAAGCATATTCTAAAGCGAGTTTTTTATCAGTATAAACCGATAGATTTTTTGGGGATTAAATTTAGAAATTGTGTTGGTATTGCAGCTGGTTTCGATAAAAATGCCGAGTATCTAAATGAACTAGAAGCATTGGGATTTGGCTTTGTTGAAATAGGTACAGTTACTCCGTTAGCTCAACCCGGAAATGATAAACCACGATTATTCAGATTGAAAGAAGACGAGTCGTTGATTAACAGAATGGGTTTTAACAATGAAGGGGTAGATGTTGCAATTGAGCATTTAAAATCTCGTCCGAAAAATTTGATTGTAGGAGGAAATATTGGTAAAAATAAAATTACTCCAAACGAAAATGCTCAAAGTGATTATGAAATTTGTTTTACAAAACTCTATGATTATGTTGATTATTTTGTAGTGAATGTGAGTTCGCCCAATACACCAAATCTTAGAGCATTACAAGAAAAAGAGCCGCTTAAAAAAATACTTTCTGCATTAATTTCAATTAGGAACAATTTTGTAAGCGAGCAAAAAATACAAAAACCTGTATTGTTAAAAATAGCTCCCGATCTTACAAATGAGCAGATAGATGATGTAATAGCAATTGTTAAAGAAACCGGCATTGACGGATTGGTAGCAACCAACACAACTATTTCTAGAGAAGGATTGCAAGAATCGAAAGAAAAAATTGAATCGATTGGCGCAGGTGGGTTAAGCGGAAAAGTTTTATCAAATCGCTCGGCAGAAGTGGTTAAATATATCAATAAAAAATCAGGCAATACCATTCCAATAATTGGCGTTGGTGGAATTAGCAATGAAGAAACCGCAAAAAATATGATTGATGCAGGAGCTAGTTTGATACAATTTTATACAGCGTTTATTTATGAAGGTCCTTGGCTCATAAAAAGAATAGTTGCATCAGTAAATAACAACAGCAAGTAAAATGAAAATTATAGAATTTACAGACAAAGCAATCGATGCTGTTAAGAGTTATAAAAATCAATTGCAGATACCCGAAGATTATTTTTTAAGAGTTGGCGTAAAGCAAAAAAACGAAACCAATAAAAGATTGGTCATAGGATTTGATACCAAAACCGAAAAAGATATGGAAGTAGAAGTTTCGGGCATAAAAGTAGTTTACTCTCCAGGGGAGGTTTTCTTTTTTGTAGGAATGAAAATAGATTATGTTGAATTAGGAGACAGAAAAGGTTTTACATTCGTTGAGCATAAAGTTTTAGCTACTTGAATTTAAAAGATAACATCAGTATAGCATTCGAATCTATAAAAGGAAATCGAACCCGCGCTACCATCACGGCACTCATCATATCAATTGGTATTATGGCATTGGTAGGGATTCTTACTGCAATTGATGGTATAAAAGCATCGATAAACGATAGTTTTTCGAACATGGGTGCAAATACTTTTAATATTAAAAACAGGAGTAATAATGTGCATTTTGGCGTGAGCGGAAAGCCACAAAAGAAATACCGAACAATTACCAAAACAGAAGCAGGAGAGTTTGTTGAAAATTTTGAGTATCCATCAGTAACATCGTTGTCTGTAAATGCATCTTTTAATAGCACCATCAAATTCGAATCATACAAAACCGAACCAAATGTGATGGTGATGGGAGGTGATGAAAATTACCTCAATGTTTCGGGCTACGATATTCAATACGGAAGAAATTTTACTTCGAAAGATGTTGCCAGTTCAGCTAATGTTGTAATAATTGGTCAAGAGATAAAGTCGAAGCTTTTTAAAAATAAAATCCCGATAGGCGAGAGCATATCAGTAGGTGGTGCGAAATACCGTATAATCGGATTATTGAATCCAAAAGGCTCGGCTATGGGATTTGGAGGTGATCGCATCGTAATCGTTCCGCTCGAAAATGCACGTCAAGTTTTTGCTCGACCGAATATGTCGTTTGTAATAACGGTAGCAGTAAAAGATGTTACAAATATTGATAGAGCAGTTGATGAAGCAACAATGGTATTCCGCAAAGTCAGACGATTGAATGCATCATCAGATGATAATTTCGATATCATGAAAAGTGATAACATATCGAAACAACTCATTGATAATTTAAGTTATGTAACCATTGCTGCTACAGTTATTGGTTTAATTACGTTGCTCGGGGCAGCTGTTGGTTTAATGAATATTATGCTTGTATCGGTTACCGAACGAACGCGGGAAATCGGAATTAGAAAAGCAATAGGTGCAACTGCACAAACAATTCGCAGTCAGTTTTTAGTTGAAGCAATTACCATTTGCCAAATTGGTGGAATTGGTGGAATTATTTTAGGAATCAGTATTGGAAATGTTGTATCAATGATGATGGATGGAGGCTTTATTATTCCATGGTTATGGATTATTGCCGGTTTAGTTTTGTGTTATATTGTGGGTTTAATTTCAGGAATTTATCCTGCAATAAAAGCTTCAAAACTTGATCCGATTGAAGCATTAAGGTACGAATAATTATTTCTCTTTTTTCAGTTCCATCATTTCGAAAAATGAAAAGATTAACACCGAAAAAATAACGCCAATAAATGAGCCTGATATCACATCTTCAAAAAAGTGCTGCAATAAATATATTCTCGAAAACCCAATCAGCGTAGCTAATATCAAAAATAGAATTTGATATTTTTTTGTTTGATTCATTAATATAATGAATGTAAAAACAGCAAATGCAGTTGTACTGTGTCCCGATGGAAAACTATTTAACTCATTCATGTAAACACCATCAACATAATGTAGTTGTGAGAAATTTTTCATGAGCATTCCCGGTCTGTATTTTTCGGGGAAAGCGTAGTGTTTTAAGAATTGTGTAAACAATGATGAAAGACTAAAACTCAAAATAGCACTCAACCAGTATTTCCTTCTAAATAGGATGATGATTAATACAACTGCTGTTGCAAATATGCCATCACCTAAATCAGTTATTGTTTTAAAAAATAAATCAAATGATTCGTTATGTAATCCGTTTATGAATAAAGTAATTTCAAATTGAGGAATACTAAATTGTACGATTAATCCAGCTGCAAGAAAAAGTAAGTATGCCAAAAAATAGACACGATTTTGAATGAATATATTTTTTAGTGCTTTAAGATACATATCGCAATTTGATTCATTTATTTTTTATTGCAAATAATTATTTGATGAAAATGGACAAGTTTTGTTATTCAGTTGCAGTATTTTATTAGGTAAAACGAGCCATTTGAAAAAAATGAAGAAAAAATTTGTTAAAAACATTAAAAACATATATTTGCCATTGCACTTAGGAATAGAGCTGAAAGCAATATAAAATGACAACACAAAAAAAGAAAAAAATCAGATTAGAGTTTGAGATTAAGGCATCTCCGGCAATGCTGTATAACAGCATAAGTTCTCCTTCAGGTTTGGCTGGTTGGTTTGCTGATGATGTTGATATTTATAATAACCTCTATAAATTTAAATGGAATAAAGACGAGCAAATTGCTGAAGTGCTAAAGAAGACTGCCGGTAAATGTATTAAGTTCAAATGGAAAGATTCAAAGCCTGATGAGTATTTCGAATTCGAAATTATTCAGGATGAACTAACAGATGATGTAGCTTTGGTGGTTACAGATTTTGTTGATGTTGCTGATGAGGCGAATTCCATTCAACTTTGGGAAAGCCAAATTCATGAATTGAAAACCTCACTAGGAGCATAAGTTACTTTCTCTAAATAATAAAATATCCCCAATTTTTCAATTCCTCTTCACTCCATAAATTCGGAAAGAAAATTCTGCGTTGATAAGATGGATGAAGGTATTTTTGCCAATCGCTCATACCTGTTGCATCACGTTTAATACCTTTTTCAATTAAATACGATTCAGCGGTTTCGAGATGTGTTAGCGGCCATCTTATATTAAACAAGTAATCAAATTTTCTGAGTGCATTTTTCAATGCTTCATAATTTTTGTCGGTGTTGTTAATTTTTGAAAATTTTTGAGCAAGATTGATTTTTTTACATTTTTCGGCCGTGTTGATTAAATGCTGTAAATATTTCTCTTCAAATTGTAAAAGTGTTAAACTTTTATTTCCTGTTCTTCTGTCTAATCCTGCATCTAGCCAATATAAATACTCGAATGATTTTTCTATAGATGTAGCTTTTTCTTTAAATTCAGTTTTAACCAAATTAATGATATCAGTAGTATAAATCTCAACTTCTCTGAATTGAACAGACTGAAATCCACTTGCAGGTGCTAATGACAATCTGAATTTATTGTAATCTTCATAATTCATTCCTTTAGACATGACTCCAAATGATGAATTCAGAATTTCTGTATATCGGTTGCTACGTTCAATTTTTTCAAGAAACAAATCACTATTTATATCGTCTGAAAATATGATTTGTCCAATTTCATGTTTCACTAATTTTAGAAGCAATTCGGTAACCTGATGATAGATGATAAAAATGAGTTCATCGGAAAAATCGGTTCTTGTGTTTTGCAAATTTAGCAATGCATCTACCTGAACGTATTCCCAGTAATTCATTGGTTTTGCATGTAGTAAACCTTTTAAATATGTTTCAGGATTCTGTCCAAGTGCTTTGTATTTATCTTCAATCTGTTTAATAATATTTTCCATGAGTTGTTTAATCGTACATGCAAAGTATAAAAAAAATACTTTTTATAAAATTCATAATTAATGTACAAGGCCCAAATGCTATTTTTTGCAAGTCATTAAAAATTATAGCACACATAAACAGGTTGTTAAGGTGCTATTTATATAAAGTAGTTTATAAAATAAACTAAAATATATATTTGTATCATAAACTATATCACATGAAAATAACATTATTATTCACTTCAATCTTTCTTTTACTAACCGGGTTATTAAAAGCACAACAAGACACTATTTACAACAGTAGTTTTGAAAAATGGGATACACTTGTAAAATACTCAAATCCTAAACATTGGTATTCACTAAATGCACTTACACAAGTTGGTTTTAGTCCAACTACAGAACAAACTATTGATTCTCATTCGGGAAACTATGCAGTTAAACTCGAAACAAAATCCGGTCCTCAAAAAGATTTATCGGGATTATTAACTACTGGAGAAATATTAGATAATAATTTTCATGTAGATATGAATAAAGCAAAGTATGCTTTTAAAACCAGACCCGAATCAATTTCTTTTTATTATAAATCGATGCCAGCTAATAGTGATTCTAGTTCAATGATCATGGTTCTTACCAAATGGGATAGTATTGGAATGAAATCAGATACGATTGCAAAAGCAGGGGTAAGGATAGGGACGACAATAAATACCTATACCTTAATGGCAATTAATTTTACTTATTATTCATCAGCTATTCCCGATTCTGCTTTAATCGTATTCAGTTCAAGTTACAATGGTTTTTTACCTATAGTTGGTAGTGTTTTTTATATTGATGATGTTAAATTGAGTTATGTTAAAACAGGTTTCAATGAAATTGTTGAACAAAGAAATGAACTTTTTTTTCCAAATCCGACTAGAGAATTTATTTACATTCATACCGAAAATACTATTTCAATAAAAATGTATGACGAACTTGGTAAATATATTTTAGGAAGAGAATTAACAAAAGAAAATGATTCAATAAATGTTTCAGAATTTAAGCAGGGGATATATTTTCTTCAAATTACAGATGAGAGAAAGCAAACTTATTTTCAACATATTTTAATCAAATAAAACTCATGGAATTCAACGAAAAACAAGCCTTACAGGTAATCGAAGAGATGATCAGCAAAACAAAAAGTGACATGAAAGATAATAGTTTTTATTATTTATTATGGGGGTGGATTGTGTTTGTTGCAGCGATAACAAATTATTATCTATTAGAGTTCACAAACTTTGAATACCATAGTATACCTTGGATGATTCTTATTCCAATAGGGATAATTATTACCATTATTGGAGGAATAAGAAGTAAAAAAGAGGAAAGGGTGAAAACCTATATTGGCTCGAGTATGAAATATATCATTACAGCATTTTGGGTTTCAATTATGGTTATTTCATTTACAATGCCAATGGGTGATCAGTGGAAAGCTTTTTACCCAACTTTCATGGTACTTTATGCAATATGGTTATACATTTCGGGAGGAATTTTAAAGTTCAAACCATTCATATATGGCGCAGTTTTGAACTGGATTTTGGCTGGTGTTTGCTATATTTGGCACGACTCTGGAGTTCATCTTTTATTTATTTCACTTGCAGTGTTAGGTGGGTATATAATTCCTGGATATATGTTGAAAATGAGTTATAACAGAAATGTTCAAAGAGCTTGATCCACTTCTTCATTCGCAATTAAGACTGGCTGTAATGTCATTACTGATAAGTGTAGAGGAAGCAGAATTTACTTTTATAAAAGAAAAAACTGGTGCTACAGCAGGTAATCTTAGTGTGCAAATTGATAAGCTAAAACAAGCAGGTTACATTACCGTTAATAAATCCTTCAGAGATAATTATCCGCTTACACAATGCAAGATTACCAAAAAAGGAATAAAATGTTTTGAAATATATGTTGAAAATTTGAAAAGCTATTTGAAACCAGCTTAAGAGTTAGTTATTGAAATGATGTTCTCAATATTTTGAAGTTTCATACAATTGAAATGACCTTTCGGACACTTTGAAAAACCAATTTTAGAGCATGGTCTGCACGATAAATTTTGAACTTCCAACTTCAAACATCCAACATCCAACTTCCCATAATACGGTGTCATTCCAAATTCAGGAATGGTGTTTCCCCAAATTGAAATAATTTCTTTTTTGAAAGCCGCTGCAACATGCATCATTCCTGTATCGTGAGTGATAACTTTAAGTGAATTTTTAATGATCAATGCGGATTCGTTTATCGAAAGTTTACCGCAAAGATTGATAACATTTTTATTGCAATTAGTTGATATAATTTCACCATTTTCTTCGTCTTCTTTGCCTCCAAGTAAAATTATTTTATGATTGATTTGATTACATATTTCAATGATTTTTTCGTTGGGTAATTTCTTAGTGAAATGATTTGCTCCTATTGCAAATGCTATATATTTTCCATTTTGTAGAGACGTATAATTATATGTCTCTATCGAGATATTTTTAGGTATAAAATAATCCAAACCTTCTCCATCATTTGTTACACCAAGTGTTTTCGTGGTTTCTAAATATCTCTTTACAATATGTTTTTTAGGTAATGTGTTAATCTTAAAATTAACCATCAACCATTTCTCAAAATTCAATTTATTAAAACTGTATGATTCGGTATTGATGATACTTTTAAAAATAAGTGATCGTAAATTATTGTGTAAATCTATGATGCAATCGAAATGCATCTTCTTCAGTTCATTTGCTTTCTGAAGTATTGGTTTATCAAGCAAATGCAAACAATCGATATATGGATTGTGTGATAATATTTCTTTGTATTGCGGTTTGGTTAGAAAATGAATTTCAGCATTCGGGAGTTGTTTTTTTAAACAGCGTATTACCGGTGTTGTGAGTACAATATCACCAATAGAACTGAAACGAATGATGAGGATTTTTTTCAAAATAATGCTGGTTTTCTATTTGAAAAATATTTTGCAATTTCTTCTAAATTCATCGAATTCAAACACATTTCTTTATACAAGCCACCCTTGCGTGCAACACTCACACCATAATACATATCGTGATACCCTGCACGTTCGTGAGCATCAGGGTTTATTGATAATTTTACATTTTTATTCATTGCGTAATCAATCCATCGCCAATCTAAATCCAAGCGATAAGGATGTGCATTAATTTCAATCACCACTCCGTTTGCGGCACATGCATCAATTATTTTTTTATGGTCAATCGCGTAGCCTTCGCGTATCAATAGTAATCTTCCTGTTGGATGACCTAAAATTGTTGTGTAAGGATTTTCGATAGCTCTGATTAAACGCAACATTGATTTTTCCTCAGTCATTTTAAGGTTGCTGTGAACGGATGCAACGATAAAATCAAACGATGATAGTATTTCATTACTGTAATCAAGACTTCCGTCATTTAAAATATCGCTTTCAATTCCTTTAAATATTTTAAATGGGAATAATTTTTTATTCAACAGTTCAATTTCTGCATGTTGTTTCAAAATGATATCTGCCTTCATTCCACTGGCATAAAATGCCGATTTTGAATGATCGCAAATGCCCAAATATTCGTAACCCAATTCTTTGCAATACACCGCCATTTCTTCCAGTGAATTCGCTCCATCTGAGTATGTTGAATGATTATGAAGAATGCCTTTTAAATCGGATAATTCAATCAATTTTGGCAATTTATTTTCTTTTGCTTTTTCAACTTCAAAAGTTCCTTCACGCAATTCGGGTTCGATATATTGCATTCCGATTGATTGATAAAATAGTTCTTCGGATTCAGGATTCAGGATACTGGGTTCAGGATAATTTAACAGTTGTAAATGACTTTGAGAACCGGTTTGAAGAAATAGATTTTTCACAAAATCATTTTCAGCCGAAATAAAAATTTTAACGGGAATGGTTTCTTTAATTTTCCCTTCAATAAAATCCTCATTAATTATTATATCTGTAAGTAAGTTTGCAGTTTTAATCGATTCTTTAAATTCTTCTGTATCAGCTACAGCTATAATTAAATCAATCTGATTCAGTATCTCATATTTTCGTCTCAAATCGCCACTGAATGAAATGTTTGATATCATTCCACCTTCATCTACTTCGCCAAAATATTTTTTTATTTCTTCAAGTAAATCTGATGCAATCGTTTCGAGTTTTGCATAATGAAATTTGTTTGAGCTGGCAAACATAAATTCAATTTGCTTGATAATATTTTCTTGCGTTTTTAACCCAAAACCTTTTGCTTGAGCAATTCTATTTTCTTGGCAAGCATATAGCAGTTCACCAATATTTTCAATGCCAAGATCCTTCCAAATGAATGCAATTTTTTTAGGTCCGATGCCTTTTATTTTCATCATTTGTAAAATGGCTTCGGGTGTTTTATTGAGGAGTTCTTCAAGCTCTAGAAAAGTATCGGTTGTATTTATTTCATCAATTTTTGAGGCTAAACTTTTTCCTACTCCATCAATCAATTCAAGTTCTTGAATATTTTTTCCGATAAGAGGTATTGTTAATTTATCAATCTTAAATGCGGCTACAGAATAGGATTTAACTTTAAAGGGATTGCCGTCATGTAATTCGTAAAGATTGGCATAAAGCTTTATCAGATCAGCTATTTCGGAGTTTGTCATTTTGCTTTAGAATTCAATTTCTTTTAATTCTAAAGCTTTATCAACTTCAACCCAAATCATGCTTCTTTTTTTACCTGTATAGCAAATCATCACACGTCTCTGTTTACCATCTTTTTCATCAAAAGTTCTGAAAGCAGCAATCTTAAAATTTTTATTGCCGTATTCGCATGGTAAACGTTTGGCATCAAAATCTCCCGGGGCAAAAAAGTTTTCAAATATGCCATCACCTGTTAATGTGTCGATCTTTATGCCTGTTTTGGGATATCTAGTTTTGGTATAAATATCCATACTCTCAAAACTTTTTTTTGTAGCATTACATTTATTGATGTGCACCGTCATACCAATCTCTATACTTTTATCAACCATTTGCTGAGCAAAAGCTGAGGTAATGAAGTTGCTAAAAAAAAGTAAAATGAATATTCTCATCATTTTATGAGTTGCCCGTTTCTGTATTTTTCGGTCTTTAACAAAATACCCTTTAGGTCATAATATTTCCAGGTACTGTCTTTCTTTTCGTTATTGTAAAATCCGGTGTATTGAACACTTCCTGATTCGAAATAATATGTATAAGGACCACTTTTTATATAATACATGGTGTCGAGGTATTCGCCATAATGTTTTTTATCGGGAACAATTTTAATAACCTGTTTGTGATGATAAATTTCCTTCACTTTTTTTTGTGTGAGCGAGTCGTAATATGTTTTGGTAATTTCAACTTGCGAATTTCCCATTTGAGCCTTGGCAATAATTGCGAAAGGAAAAAAGAATAAGAGAATAAAATAATTTTTCATTTGAATAACGTTTGAACAAATAAACGTGAATTTGTTTAACTTCACAAGAACCTTACTCGAGGTTGTATTGTTTTATTTTGCGGTATAAAGTACGTTCAGAAATACCCAATTCATTTGCCGCTTTTTTGCGTTTACCATGATATTTCTCAAGTGCTTTTTTAATCATTTCGAGTTCTTTTTCTTCGAGCGATAGCGATTCAATCACAGGTTGCGACACAGGTATTTCAATAATATTATTAGTTTGTAATGGTTGATTTACCTGCATGTTCGAAGGTTGCATATTGTGCATCGGATATGCATTTTCGGAGGAAATTGTTGTGTTGTTTTGATGTGTGTTCATCATGTTTTCTCGCGAAACATTTCCTTGCAACATATCAAAAACAATCCCTTTTAAGTCGCCCAAATCTTTTCGTAAATCAAATAATACTTTGTAAAAAATATCACGCTCATTCATCTGATTTGGGTCGGATATATTTCCCGACATCACCATCGGAAGATTTGTTCTTTCAGGCGGAATAACGTGTTGCAATTCCTGCGCATTCACAAATTTATCTTCATCAACAACCGATAGTTGTTCGGCAATATTTTTTAGTTGACGAATATTTCCAGGCCAACGGTAATTGGCTAAAATATTTTGAGCTTCGGCATCCAATACAACAGGTTTCGATTTGTATTTCTCCGAAAAATCGGCAGAGAATTTTCTAAACAATAAATGAATGTCTTCTTTTCTTTCACGCAAAGCTGGAACACGAATTGGAACCGTGCAAAGTCTGTAATATAAGTCCTCACGAAATTTTCCATGATCGGCTAAAACAAGCAAATCTTTATTTGTTGCAGCAACTACTCTTACATCAGTTTTTTGTGTTTTTGATGACCCCACTTTGATAAATTCACCACTTTCTAAAATACGTAATAATCGCGATTGTGTTTCGAGTGGAAGTTCGCCAACTTCATCTAAAAAAATAGTTCCACTATTTACCGTTTCAAAATATCCTTTACGTGTTTCATGAGCTCCCGTAAATGAACCTTTTTCGTGCCCGAATAATTCCGAATCAATGGTTCCTTCTGGTATTGCACCACAGTTCACTGCTATAAATGGTCCGTGTTTGCGGTTGCTCATCGCATGTATAATTTTCGAAAATGCTTCTTTTCCAACACCACTTTCGCCATTAATCAAAACGGTGATATCAGTTGGTGCAACTTTAACAGCGGTTTCCAAAGCAAAATTTAATAATGGCGAGTTACCAATAATTTCAAATCGTTGTTTGATGTCCTGTATGTTCATCTTAATATTATTTATTCAACCACTTTTCCAATAAGACTTGTAGTAGTTGTTCGTTCTATTTTTACGTTTACGTATTGTCCTTTTTGGTAATGCTCTTTTGGGAAAATTACCGTTTGGTTTTTATCGTTTCTTCCTTTTAAATCAGCTTCCGATTTTTTAGAAAAACCTTCAATCAATACTTTATAGGTTTTGCCTACTTCTTTCTTATTGTTATGTGTGCTGATTTGGTTTTGTAATGCAATAATATCTGCAAGTCGTTTGCTCTTTACTTCAGCAGGTATGTCATCAGCATACTTCTTGGCGGCTTGTGTGCCCGGGCGTTCGCTATAGGCATACATGTATGCAAAATCAAATTGAGCGTTTTCAAAAAGTTTATAAGTGTCTTGAAACTCATCATCTGTTTCACTGCAAAAACCAACAATTACATCGGTTGAAATTCCGCAATCGGGTAAAATTTCACGGATTGTTTTTAAACGATTTATGAACCAATCTGTATCATAAGTTCGGTTCATTAATTTTAAAATTCGTGAGTTGCCCGATTGCAGCGGATAATGAATGTAATTGCAAATATTTTCGTATTTGGCAATGGTATATAGTACATCATCGGTAATATCCTTTGGATGTGATGATGAAAACCTGATTCTTAATTCGGGCGAAATGAGCGCAACTTTTTCGAGCAATTGTGCAAAGTTGCAAAGTAAGTTTCCGTCTGCATCTTCATATTTATATGAGTCGACATTTTGCCCCAGCAATGTAATTTCTTTGTATCCCTGATTAAAAAGTTCTTTTGCTTCGTTTAAAATTGATTCAGGCTCGCGACTCCTTTCTCTTCCACGTGTAAAAGGAACAACACAAAATGAGCACATGTTATCGCATCCACGCATAATACTTACAAAAGCTGTAACACCATTGCTGCTCAATCGTACGGGTGTTATTTCAGCATATGTTTCTTCACGACTTAAAAGCACGTTAACTGCTTTTTGCCCTTCTTCAACTTGTTCAATCAGTTTTGGAATATCTCGGTATGCATCTGGTCCAACAACAATATCAACCAATTTTTCTTTTTCTAGTAATTGAGATTTCAATCGTTCAGCCATGCATCCCATCAC